>USET01000129.1 GCA_900553765.1 uncultured Mycoplasmatota bacterium | reverse complement strand
ACGATTAAAGGTGAAACTGATAATCCTCCTACAATCATCCATTCTCTTGATGTCAATGGTACGATTGAGAAAAATTTTGCAATCGGTGAAATAAAAATAATTGGCAATAAGAATAACGTAGATAAGATCATTGCTCCATATAAATATTTATTCTTTGGATGTTCCTTTGAAAAAATAGATACAGTACTAGAATGTTGATTTAAAGCATGTACGATCTGTGACAAGCAAAGTACTAAGAAAGTCATTGTAATTGCTGTTTCATAACTATCTTCAAGTCCTATATGATAAGCAGTTAAAGATAAAATTGCTATATATAATCCATAGAAAACAACTCGATATACAAGGCCCTTTTCAAATAAACTTCCTGTCTTGACCGGCTTATGTCGCATAACATTCTTTCCTTCTGGATCGACTCCTAACGCTAAAGCAGGTAATGTATCTGTAACTAAATTTACAAATAAAATATGAACTGCTAATATTGGTGTTTGTAAATTCAATACCATTGCAACAAAAATAGTTAATACTTCGGCAATGTTTCCTGCAAGTAAATACTGAATCACTTTTTGAATATTACGGTACACACGTCTACCCTCGCGAATCGCAACTTCGATGGTAGTAAAATTATCATCTAATAACAACATATCTGCCGCGCTTTTCGCAACATCTGTTCCGACTTTTCCCATCGCAATTCCAATGTCGGCTGCTTTTAATGCTGGCGAATCGTTTACCCCGTCTCCCGTCATAGCTACGACTTCTTTATTAGCTTTTAACGCATTGACGATACGTAGTTTATCTTCTGGAGTAACACGTGCAAAAATAGAAATCTTTGGAATTCTTTTTTTCAACTCTTTATCTGAAATTCGATGTAACTCTTCTCCTGTCATTGCTTCATCACCCGGCCTAAAAATACCGAGTTTTTTTGCGATGGAAATCGCAGTGAGTTTATGATCTCCTGTAATCATAATAACTCGAATACCTGCAGTATGACATGTCTCTATTGCTTTCATTACCTCTTCTCTTGGAGGATCGATCATACCAACGAGCCCAATAAATGTCAAATGTTGCTCGATATCATCATCGTCCGATTCTGGCAAATTGGAAACCGTTCTTTTGGCAATTCCTAATAATCTCAATGCTTCATTTGATAATTTAGAACATTCCTCTAATATCTTTTCTTTTTCAGAATAGGTCAATTCCTTTTCTTCATTTCCAACGACAATATGTGTACATAAATCGAGCATTTCTTCTGCTGCTCCTTTAGTATAACAAACAAACTTACGATCTTTTTTACAGATGATCGACATTCTTTTTCGATCAGAGTCGAATGGTTCTTCATATAGTTTAGTATATTCTTTTTTTATCTGAGTACTATTATAACCTCGCTCGTTTGCAAAAGCTAAAAGCGCTACTTCCGTTGGATCTCCCGTTTGCTCTTCTCCATTTAAAGTTGCATTATTGCAAAGCATACAAGCATACATAAAATCTTCCGGAATTTCTTTTGGAATCTCCTCTTTTGAATCATTTAGCAGCTCATCGTATAATAGTACCCTCGTTACTGTCATTTTATTTTGCGTTAATGTTCCTGTTTTATCACTACAGATAACGCTTGCACTTCCTAGCGTTTCAACCGCTGGAAGCTTTTTTACGAGCGCATTTTTCTTAGCCATTCTCTGCACTCCTAGAGCCATGACAATTGTGGCGGTCGCAGGAAGTCCTTCTGGAATGACGGAAATTGCAAGAGAGATCGATATCATAAGTAAGGTTACGACATCTTTCCCATAGAGGAAACCTATGATAAAAATTAAAATACTGATTAATATTCCAACGATACTTAACACTTGACCAACCGAATTCAACTTTTTCTTTAATGGTGTTTCTAAATCATCTTCCGAGTCTAGCATGCGAGCAATCTTTCCGACTTCCGTATCCATTCCGATTGCGACAACAACTCCTAATCCAGTCCCATAAGTTATAATACTAGAAGAAAAAGCCATATTGACTTGATCTGCAAGTG
>USET01000128.1 GCA_900553765.1 uncultured Mycoplasmatota bacterium | reverse complement strand
CCATTTGTATCAATTTAATTTTTGCTAATATTACGATGTTGCAGGATAATTTTTTTGCGCAAGTGATTGCTCCTTTTAGGGATTATACATATGTAATTGCTATCTTGTTGCTACTATGTTTTAATACCTTTTATACAGATCGAGCATTTGAGCAAAACACAAGTATGATGATAAGATTAAAAGATAAAAAAGAAATGCTTCGAAAATTAGTGTTTCAAATAATTCTTTCTAATACTTTGGTTCTTTTGATCAATCAAGTAATTTCGGTTACTATTTTAAATTTCACATGCCATTTGCCATTAGATTTTGGACTTTATCAGCATTATAATATAACAAATTTACAGTATGTCTTTTTCTATTTATTACGTAGTTATATTTTGATAGAGCTTATGTTGTTGTTGGTCTTTTTCATTTGGAAGCTGTTTGGTCACATAGGCGCTATAAGTACCTTGATCATTTATATTTTTTCAATTGCATTTTCTCCTGTAATTGAAGGCGAAAGACTTGGAAATTTTTATAACATGAAATTTCATCCGACGCAATATTTTTATCAGAATTATTATCCTAATTTTTCATCGGAACTCGTTTTTTCGTTTATCTATATTGTAGGATTTATCGTGATTGTTTTGATTTTATATGAAGTTACAAGTGTATATATGAAAAAGATAGGAGAATAGATGCATGTCTTAATGCAAGCTATTTACGTATAAAAGTATTTGAAACAGTTTTCTATCTTTTTAAGACAATAAAAATAATGTCGAATGATCTGTTTGATACAATGAAATTGCAATAAGGGCGTACGTTGGAGGAATGTATGAAGAAAATAAAAATAATTTTATCATTTTTTGTTGTATCATGCTTATTTGCAACATTTGGGGTTAGTGCAGAAGATCGTAACTTAGCTTTAGAACGTGCGATTTCGGTACGAAGAGAGTTTAACAATGTAGAGATACCTGCACTGCCTAACATGTTGCATTCTAATGCTTTATGGAAGGATGTTGTTGGACCACACATCATTGTTCACAAAGCAGCTTCAAAGCCACTTCGTGTAAGAATTGCAGGACGGACAGAAGGAAATCAATTTAGTACAATGTGGTTAGATGCGACACCAGGAACGCAATCTAATTTTACTAGTTCATATGCGGCAGAAGTAGGAATACATAATGTAGATATTCAAATTGTAAATAGGGCTGGAACAGCTCGTTATACCGGCTTATGGGTATTTTAATTTTAATTTATAAATTGTACACCCTTTATTGTACGATGAATGGTTAGGTGTTTTATGAAGTTATGGGTAAAGAAGAATAAAATTATTTTAGGATATATCATAGTTTGGACTATTTTTTGTCTCTTTGAATTGAATCGATTCTATCATATGTATTTTTCAGAAATTCAAGTGGATGTGTGGACGATGTTTGACTATGTTTATACAAATTCGAATATTTATCTTTTGCAGGTTGTCGGATCTATCATTGTTATGGCTCCTGTGACGTATGAATTGTTTCAAAAACATTACACAGGAATGTTACAGTATAGTCTTACGAGGCAAAGTTACCGCCAATTTATGTGGAGAGACTTTTTTGGGATTAGTAAGTATTTTTTCATGATACCGATCGGGATATTGATATTGTTTTTACTATGCTGTGTAATATGTGACTTTAATTTTGTAGTGCCATCTGTAACGCAATCGGGAATTATGACAGATGTAGGGTCAACGATCGCGATGTATAAAGATCGTTTGCCGATATACGCAATTCTAGTTTTGCTTGTGCCTATGTTATGTAGCGTGTTTTGGGGATTATTAGCGATGATTTGTGTGAAGAAATTTAGGAATTATTTTACCAGTTTAGGTGTTGCTTATGTGATTGATTATACGTTTATAATGGTATTGTCGGTTGTTTATGAAAAAGTTGGAATCGATTATCTTTCTATTTATTATCTTTTTCAAGATCCTATCGTTTGGATTAGTTCGCCATCAGTTGGATCACCGTATTCGTATTTGTTATTTTTTAGCATTTTGATCATAACTACGAGTATGATTTGTTGGTG
>USET01000127.1 GCA_900553765.1 uncultured Mycoplasmatota bacterium | reverse complement strand
TTCTACTTTTTTTCAGAAAGGAGTAAAAAGTTTCAGTTTGATTCCCTTGCAGGGAGAACTATTGTTTTGATTACTACAACACTTTCAATATATCACCACATTTTCCAATCAACGATTGAAAATAAGCAGCCTTTTCATAATCTTGTGCATCCGAAGCCTTTTTCATCCTTTGCGACAAATCTTCCACACATTCTCGTAGCGTATCTGCCGTTGCTTCCCGTCCACTGGATAGAGAAGTTCTCAATAATTCTATCGCCTGTTCAAAATCCTGCTCTACGCCTTTACCTTTGTAATATTTAAGAGCCAATTGATATTGCGATTCCGAGTCGTTTTGTTTTGACAAAGAGATAAGTTTTGAAATTTCGTCACCCGACTTCTGTTCTTTATTTTCAAGGGGAAGAACTTTCATCAACTCAACAAAATTATTATCCAGCACATTCAACAAAGGACAAAAAGCATATCGAAATACTTCACGATCTATACTGAAATCATCTCCGACATTTAATACTGATTGTGCCATCAATTTATCACAATCTTCGTTAATCAACAGACAAATCGGATCATAATTAAGCATATGAATCTTATTGATAAATCGCAACACCGATGCATATTGACTCTTTTGTATTTTAACGGGTAAATATGCAAATAAAAGAACCTGCTTATCCTCTTCCCTGCAAAGAATCTTCACCTTTAAACAGACACAATCCATGTCAATCGAAAAAACAAATTCCCCTTCTTCATCATGATACTCAAAGTTCAAATCAAACTCTTTCTTCAAGTAATCATTTACCTGCTTTGCTAAAACATTCATAATCCGTATATATTTAATCCGATTAATTAACGATACATCCGATCACTCCACTTCCCGACAATGTATTCAATTCCAATAACTAAAAAAACAGCCAAACAGAAAAACAAGATCCGGCTACCAAAAACTTCCACGCCATTATCTATAAACGAACGACATTGCAACGCCACCTCTACCAACTTATGATCATAAACTTTTCCTGCTCTTTCCATCGATAACAGACGTAAAAGGGGAAACTCCACACACATATTATAGGCGATACGCCCAATCGCTATGAAAAGAAAGGTTCCCAAAATTATGCTCAATCCCCCAATTACGAAGTAGTTGCATCCATGAAAAACTGCTCATAAACAAAGTCCGTTTACAACGCATCATAGCATATTTGAAATGAGAGTCGTACATAAGCAATTCGTTATTTTTCAACTCTTTGTATATCCATTCCATCTCTTTACTTACCTTTTTCTGGGAAAAAGACATTGGATGGCTTAACAAGAAAACCTCATCAAACAAGTGCTCACCTTTTACCTCACAAAAAATTTCCTCACCTGTCTCTTCATGTAACAGATTCAGCAAAGATTCATAGCAATCAAACAAAGAAATATTAAAATACAACTCCGCCTTTTTCCGTTGCCACCAATGGCAAACCATCGCTCGCTTATAATAAAACAACGCCGTCAGCAATGAATCAAGAGCGTACCTTACACGACAAAACTCAACATCTTCCTTTTGAAAAGACTTGCAGGAATCTTCAAATATTTCCTGAAAAGACTCAAACGCACATCTTCCTTGCAAATGCTTCAACGTCACAAGGAACAAATTCGATACCGTTTTCAAACTCCCCGAAACCTCCTCTTCCATCTGGGTAATTTCAGATACCCACTTTTTCATTGTCTGTATGTCCATGATCTATATTGATTGATTATGGAGACAAAGGAAAGAGGGGAGGAAGACAAATTATGTCCGAGAAGATGATTAAATATCAAATAGAATATACCTAATTTTATTTTTTGCTACATAAAGGATACTCTTCTTTATTGTCAAAATTCCCCGAACGCCAATATAAAAGCAGGATAAAACATATTTTCAATTCTCCTTTAAACTTTACAAATCATTTTTATGAGTTGACATTTTTAATAAAAAATATGATTTTCCTTAAAACAGATCGTCATATTCTTTTTTTATTCTTTTCCTAATCCTTTTTCTTGTTTTTTCCCGAGTTGACACCTGTGTCACCCCTTAAACATAAATACCCGTTACGCGCGCGAGACAAATTATCAATATGCACAGACCTGTATCGTTTGTGTGTGAT
>USET01000126.1 GCA_900553765.1 uncultured Mycoplasmatota bacterium | reverse complement strand
TTAATATACCGAACAATCGATAGCAACTGTTCTTCTGTCGTCTGATTAATTGCAAGAGAAATTATACTACCTGGCTGTAACTTCTCTTTTACTTCTGAAAAAGGATGTTCTTTCGTAATAAGGTTTGGCAAAATCGTAAAATTTTTCTGTAACTTGCAATTATCGATCACTTTTTTATCTTTATTTTCCGCATAACAATATCCTTTTTTTTGTTCCCCTACTCTTCGAATAATCGTATCCATCCACACGAAAGAACTATTCGTATAATCTCTTTGATAACTTAAATTTCCAATGATATTTCCTTCTTCGATCAAGTGAATCATCTCTTCGTTGTTCTGTTCTAACCACATCCCATCGACAAAATAATTGGCTTTCACCTCTTCCTGATTCATAATTTTCTTTATCTTTGTAAGATCACTTTTTTCATCCACCAAAAAAATAATAGTAGCTTGATTTTTTGAAGGATTTCCACCTACTACATACTTGTGATAATATTGATCGATACTACGAGCAGGCTTTACTTGTTCGTATACGAGTAATTTCGGAGTATAAGCCCCATATTGTTTCATCTTCTGATAACTTTGATCGATATCGATCTCTCTTCCACTCTTACCTGGAATGACCATATCTCCATCGATCTTAGCATCGATCGCATCGGTTTTATCTATCTCTGCCTGTTCTTTAATCTGTATCATAATTTCATCCATATCACGAACGACAGACACAGTCTTCTCGGTATAGAAAAAGCTTCCACAAACAAGTGCAAATAGTCCTAATAACTGAAAAAACTTCTTCATAGTATCACCTATTTCATGATATGAAGAAGTTTCAAATATATTCTATTTTTGAAGTCCGTTCAATGCCTCCAATTCAGGCAAGACAAACTTTCCATCCTTGCGAATCAACTTTCCATCGAAATAAATTTCTCCACCACCATATTCTGGTCGTTGTACTAAAACCATATCCCAATGAACTGAAGATAGATTTCCATTGAATGCATCTTTATATGCTCTACCTGGTGTAAAATGGATACTTCCTAAAATCTTTTCGTCGTATAAAATATCTCCCATTGGATCTAAAATCTTTGGATTCACACCGAAAGAAAATTCTCCAACATAGCGACTTCCCTCATCTGTATCGAAGATTTCATTTAATTTATCGTTATCTTGATCACATGTTGCCTTGATGATTTTTCCATTTTCAAACGTTAAGGATACATTTGTATAAATATTTCCCTGATATGGACAAGTGGTATTATAAGTTATTGTACCATTGACACTTTCTTTCACTGGTGCCGTATAGATTTCCCCATCTGGAATATTGGCTTTTCCACAACATGGAATCGCTGGAATTCCTTTAATTGAAAAAGATATATCCGTGTTAGGCCCTACGATACGTACTTGATCTGTCTTCTCCATCAATTCTTTCAAAGGTAAAATCGCATCGTACATGCGCTTATAATCGACATTCATTACATCCACTGCATATTGGAAAAACTCCTCTGTTGGCATCCCCGCTTTATAAGCATCTACAACAGATGGATAGTTCAAAAGCGTCCATCTTCTCTCGTTGATGCGAATGTCGTCTGCATGTTCTTTAGCTTCTCCTAATTTACGACGTACCTCTGCAGGTACATTCTTCGTTTCATACTCGTTCTTCGTATATCGAATGTGGATAAAACAATCAAAATGATCCACGTCAAACTCTGCCATGTCAGCAAGTAAACGAATTCTCTCATCGCTCGTATGTTGCAAACTATACGCATCGATTTCATCGTCTCCTAATTTAACAATAGGAACCGCTCCAGCCGCTGTAATTGCATCGATTAATTTTAACACGAGTGGCTTACACTCCGATGTGCAAGTAATCAATACTTTATCGTTTGGTTTTACATCTAACGAATAGTGTACAATTGTCTCACTTAATTTTTCAAATCCTGTTTTCATTTTCTCACTCTTTCCTATTATTATCATACTATATTATGAAAGGAGAGGCAATATGTATTCAAATCAGTTAGGAAACGGATACGTTCCTTCAGCCCAATTTTATCCATATGCATATGGAAACAACAACAGAAGAAATATTCAACCAGTCAATGCAGCAAATTCTGATCGCCTCGGTGGTT
>USET01000125.1 GCA_900553765.1 uncultured Mycoplasmatota bacterium | reverse complement strand
AAGGAATTGATATGATTGTAATCGGTGGAGGAGATACGATCCGATTGGATAAAATGGTAGTTAGAACATATCAATCGTCTTATGAGACTGCTTATAGTATGTGGCAAATTCCTATTTTATTAGGAATAAAATACAATACTAGTATTGTATTTAACGCACCAGGTGTTCCATTTCAATTTCATGAAGGACAGTTGAAATTTACGAATTTACTTTTAGACCGCGTCAAGTATTTAAGTGTGAGAGATCAGACATCTAAAGATTTGTTAGGAGATAGATATAAAGACAAATGTAAGGTTGTCCCAGATACAATTAATATTATTTCGGAAATTTATCCTAAAGAGGAATTGCAAGCGAATTTTAAAAAGCTACAAGAGAAGAAATTGGTTCCGAAATTAAAAAACTATATTGTTTTTCAAACGAAAATAATCAATGAAAATCAAGAATTATACATTGAAAAAGTGAAAGAACTTTTGGAGTATATCACAAAGGTAGAGAAGAAGCATGTTTTAGTGATGCCAATTGGTTATGTGCATAACGATATAGAGTTTTGTCAAAAATTTATCGATCCAAAAAACAAGAAGATTTCTCTTTTGAAAGAAAAACTTCACCCTTATGATATGTTGAGTGTCGCTGCATCTAGTCAAGGGTTTATTGGAACGAGTTTGCACGGCATTATCACAAGTCACACTTACGATGTTCCAGTTTTGGCGATTAATGTAGAACATTTAGTAAAAGTAAGAGGATTTTTAAAATTGGTGAAAAAAGAAGATTTAGAGGTCAATGATATTAAATCATGTCTTATTACTTATAAATTGAAATTTCACGAACAAACATTTGAAGAAAATAAAAAGATTAAAAAACGTATTCAAGAACATTTTGATACAATTGCAAACGTGATAGAATCAAAAGAAAGTAAACAAGAGAATCTTTTTGAATATGAATTATTAGACTATGTTATGAGATTTTAGATCAAAAGGAACATTATGAAAATATGAATTATCACTTACAACAGGAAAACGTTGGAGTTTCTACGGAACTTCAGCATGTAATCAACAGTAAGAGTTTTCGCATTACGGCACCACTACGAAAAGGGGCTGGTGCAATTTCTGGAATAAAGCACAAGGTACTTCGTCCTAAATCTTCCAACAAACGTTTTTTAGAGAATATCGATAAAAAGATTGCCATACAAGTTCATATATATTATCCGGAATTATTGGATGAAATATATCAGAACTTATCAGAAATGCCATATGCATATGATTTGTATATATCGACAGATAGTAAATTAAAAAAAGAAATTATTACAGAATATTTTCAAAAGATGCACATTAATGAAAAATTAACTGTGGAAGTATTTGAAAATAGAGGACGTGATATTTATCCTTTCCTACAGCAAATGAAAAAACGCATTCTATCATATGATTATATATGTCATCTTCATACAAAGAAGAGTAATTATAGTTCGTTTGGAGACGACTGGAGAAGATATTTGTATCATCATTTGTTGGGAAATTCTCAAAATATTAAGTCGATCTTTTATCAATTTGAGAAAAATAAAAAGGTTGGTATGATTTTTCCAGAGACATATGAAGAAGTGAAACATATGATGGAAATCGGAAGTTGCCAAGAAAAACTAGATCTTTTATGTGAAAGAATGCATATTGAAGAACCATTTCAAAATGTCTTTCCAGCCGGAAGTATGTTTTGGGCAAAAACAAGCGCGATAGAACCTTTGTTTGAGGTATTTGATAAAGACGACTTTGCACTAGAAGATGGGAAAAGAGATGGAACGTTTGCTCATGCAGTAGAAAGAATTTTCATCTTATTGGTAGAACATCAGGGATATGAATATTTACAGAAAAATAATGAATTTTCAAACGATCCATCGAAAGAATACATTGCTTGCTAAACAGCAAGCTTTTTTGTGCCCAAATATTCACAATTGAATATATATAATATAGAGGTGAAAAAATGAACTCGGAAATTAGAGGAATTGTCATTGATCCGGGACACGGAGGAAGCGATCCGGGAGCGACTGGGAATGGAATTATTGAGAAAGATTTAAACTTAAAGATATCACAGTATATGTATGATAGATTTAAAGAGTTGGGGATCCCTGTTTATATCACACGTGATACAGATGAAACATT
>USET01000124.1 GCA_900553765.1 uncultured Mycoplasmatota bacterium | reverse complement strand
CTATAATTTTTAAGGTTAAATATAAGAAAGAAGGACTATATTATGGAAATTAGAAATGTCGCAATTATCGCACACGTAGACCATGGTAAAACCACATTGGTTGACTCCCTTTTAAAGAGTTCACATACATTTAGAGATAACCAGGTTGTAGATACATGTGTAATGGATTCAAATGCGATTGAACGTGAGCGTGGAATTACTATTTTATCCAAAAACACTGCTGTACATTACAAGGGAGTAAAGATCAATATCATTGATACCCCTGGCCATGCAGACTTCGGTGGTGAAGTAGAACGTATTATGTCAATGGTTGATGGTGTTGTTCTTGTTGTAGATGCTTATGAAGGAACTATGCCTCAAACTCGTTTCGTATTAAAGAAAGCATTAGAAGCAGGTGTTATTCCAATTGTCGTCGTAAATAAGATCGACAAGCCATCAGCACGACCAGTTCAAGTTGTAGATGAAGTAATGGACTTATTTATCGAACTTGGAGCAGATTTAGAACAATTAGAATTCCCAGTTATCTATACTTCCGCTCTTGCTGGTACTTCAAGCTTAGATCCAGATATTGCAACACAAGAAAAAACTATGGATCCAATTTTAGATACGATCATCGATTATATTCCAGCTCCAGATGTAGATGAAGAAGGTGGATTACAATTCCAACCAGCCTTATTAGATTATAACGACTTTGTCGGAAGAATTGGAATTGGACGTATCAAACGTGGAAAAGTAAAAGTAAATGAAATGGTAAGTTGTGTTCGTTTAGACGGATCAATCAAACAATTTAGGATTCAAAAAATGTTTGGATATTTAGGATTAAAAAGAATTGAAATTACCGAAGCAAGTGCTGGAGATATCGTTGCAATCGCAGGATTACCTGATATCGAAGTCGGAGAGACTGTATGTACGATCGGAAAAGAAGAGGCATTACCACTTCTCCGTATTGATGAACCAACATTACAAATGACGTTTGGAGTAAATACTTCTCCATTTGTAGGACGTGAAGGTAAAATATTAACTGCTCGTAAAATAGAAGAGAGACTTTTCAAAGAAACAGAACGTGATGTTAGTTTAAAAGTAACACCAAATGATAGCGAGTCATTCATCGTATCTGGTAGAGGAGAACTTCACTTATCTATTTTAATTGAAAATATGAGAAGAGAAGGGTTCGAATTACAAGTATCAAAACCTGAAGTTATCGTAAAAGAGGTCGATGGAGTAAAAATGGAACCATATGAAGATGTTCAAATCGACGTACCTGAAGAATATGTAGGAAGTGTGATTGAAGCACTTGGAAATCGTGAAGGAATTATGGAAAATATGACGAATACTGATAATCAAGTTCGTCTACTTTATACAGTTCCATCTCGTGGCTTGATCGGATTTACAACAGAATTTATGACGATGACAAAGGGATATGGAATGTTAAGTCACACTTATAAAGAGTATCGAGTTATGGCATCTCACAATGTAGGAGAAAGAAAGCAAGGAGTTTTAGTATCCATGGAAAATGGAAAAGCAACTGCTTATGCACTTGGACAATTGGAAGATCGTGGAGTTATGTTTATAGAACCAGGAACAGAAGTATACGAAGGTATGATTGTAGGAGAACATGCACATGATAACGATCTTGCTGTAAACGTTGTAAAAGGTAAGAAATTAACAAATACAAGAGCCTCTGGTAGTGATCACACTGTCGTATTAAAACGTCCAAGATTGATGACGTTAGAGACATGTTTAGATTATATTAACAGTGACGAATTAGTAGAGATTACACCAGCTGGATTCCGTTTAAGAAAAAAGATATTAGATACAAACTTAAGAAAAAAAGCAGACGCTAGAAAATAGTCTGCTTTTTTTATTCTTCTTCATCATCTAAAAAGAATTTTGATATATGTGTATTTAATTTATGGGCAATTTGGTCTAATGTATCAATCGATATAGTTTGATAAGTAACAGATTCTAATTTTGCGATAAAACTTTCACTAAGTAAAAGAGATTCTGCTAATTTTTTCTGTGTTAGACCTGCTTTCTTCCGATATTTTTTGATATTCTTTCCAATAATATTGTAAATGTCATATTGTGTCGTATCTTTCATACTTTCACCTCACATCCATTTTCTCATATAAAACACCATTCATACATATACGAATAGTATAAGAAAGATTTGGCAAAAAACTATTTACGAACCATTTTAGATGTGATATTCTAAAAAAGAAAGGGAGAGAGGTATGATTACAGTTAGTCATGTTAAAAAGCAATTTATAAAACAAAAAAGTAAAAAAGAAAAAGTATCTTTTTAT
>USET01000123.1 GCA_900553765.1 uncultured Mycoplasmatota bacterium | reverse complement strand
AATATCCAAACATCTGGAAACTTATTCTTAACGATCAGTGATTTCTTACTCAATATGACAACTGAATTTAATTTCTTGACAACTTCATTAGTTGCCGCAATTGGAAGTTTATTCTACAATGACTTCCCATACTTGTTAAATTCATTAGTTTCTACATTGGGAACGAGATTTACAGATGCTTCTATTTATCCAGTCATTGGACTTATTTTCCAATCATTCTATGGACTTGTTATGATGATCGTGCCAACAAGTTTAATGCTGATAGCTGGATTATCTTATTTAAAAATATCATACAAAGAATATTTAAAATATGCATGGAAATTATTCTTACAATTATTCGTTGTAATTGTTGCCGTGATTATTGTAATGTTCTTATGTATTTAATAAAGGGAGTCGAAAGACTCTCTTTTTGTGGATAAAAATGTAAAGTAAACTGGAAAAAATGTAACATTTTGGGTTTGATGTGAAATCTGTTATTTAGAAATGTTATAATATAAATGTAAAATAAGAAAGGTGGAGACATATGAAGGGATTAAAAATATTCCAATATGGATGTGGAAAGATGAGCGTATATACGATGCGCTACGTGATCGAGAATGGTGGTGAAATCGTAGGAGCTGTCGATATCAATCCTAACGTAATAGGAAAAGATATCGGAGAAGTGATGGGAACTGATAAAGTTGGAGTCATTATAGAGGATGTAAAGAATGCTGAGGCGTTACTCACAGAATTAAAGCCAGATTGTGCAATTGTTACGACGATGAGTTTATTATCGGATCTTGAAGAAGCACTTATGACATGTGCAAAATGTGGTATCAATGCGATTACAACTTGTGAAGAGGCTTTTTATCCAATGAACTCTAATCCTACTTTGACAAATAAAATTGATCAGTTAGCAAAAGAAAACAATTGTACGATTACAGGTAGTGGATATCAAGATGCGTTCTGGGGAAATTTAATTACAACGTTAGTAGGTGCAAGTCACAATATTACTAAGATCAAAGGAAGTTCTTCTTATAATGTAGAAGATTATGGAATCGCACTTGCAAAAGCACACGGTGCAGGACTATCGAAGGAAGAATTTGAAAGAGATATCGCATCAGCCGATGAAATAACGGATGAAGAAAGACAAAAAGTAATTGAAAGTGGAGCATATGCACCTTCATATATGTGGAATGTCAATGGATGGCTTTGCGATAAATTAGGACTGACTGTCGTAAGTCAAAGACAAAAATGCGTACCACAATTTAACGATTACGATATCGAATCTAGTACGCTTGGAATGACAGTAAAAGCAGGTATGGCAACAGGAATGAGCGCAGTTGTTACAACTGAAACAAAAGAAGGAATCACGCTAGAAACTGAGTGTATCGGAAAAGTATATAACAAAGATGAATTCGACAGAAATGAGTGGACGATTTATGGAGAGCCAGATACGACGCTTGTGATTGAAAAACCTGCAACAGTGGAATTAACTTGTGCAACAACAGTCAATAGAATTCCAGATGTCATCAAAGCAGAGGCAGGATTTGTTCCGACTTCACGCATGGGAGAATTAAAATATATAAAATAAAAAGAAGTTTCAATACTTCTTTTTTTATTATTGACAGATTGCTCCAGCGTTTGTCAGCATTGCTTGGTATTTTTCGATTGGAATTTCATCTCCTTCAAAAATATCTGGATTGATTGTTTTCAATTGTGCTTTGTTGACTTCGTTAAATGGCATTTCGATTGTGTAGACAATTTGACTTTCCTCTTCGATCAAATTTGTTTTTACATCTTTGTAGTTTTGCTTGTAATCTTGATCCAATGCTTCTAATGTACTTTTTACGTGCGTAAAGTCAGTATCGTCAAAACTAGCGCTATATACACTAGACGTCCTAACAGAAGATACATTTTTTCCATCGTTAGAATAGATGTGATTTTCATTGGTAAGCGCATAGATGTCATATCGTAAATCTTCTCTACATGTCATTACTTTTTCCTCTGAAGTTGATGCTCGATTGCTACAGCCACAGAGAACCAAAATTCCAAGTAAAACGATGACTATTTTTTTCATCTTCCACCTCGCTATCTTTTCTGATTATATCACACAATTTATCATAAAAAAATAGTTCTTTTATGGTAAAATGGTAGTGTGGTGTTAGATATGAAACATAAGATCAATGGAATAGAATACGATGTTGTAATAGAAAAAAAACATAATAAAAATTTATATATTCGTGTGAAAAAAGATGGGAAAATATACGTATCTTGTCCACTGTTTACATCGAAGTCTTACATAAAAAAATTATTGAATGAAAATGAAGATCAAATCTCAA
>USET01000122.1 GCA_900553765.1 uncultured Mycoplasmatota bacterium | reverse complement strand
GAAACTATGCCTATTACTTGGCATATGGACTATTCAGGTTAGATTACGGAACCAATGTCTTGCCTAAGGACGAATACTCAGTCTGCAACCAGTTTGACTGGGCAATTAAAGCAGCCACAGAGAAGATGACAGAAAAGTAATATCTTTGTAAAGATATTACACAGATTTAACTGATGGAAAAGAGTAAATGAAAGGATTACAAATCTGCATTTGCTCTTTTTCATTTTTTGTAAACTTGTATTATAGATTATTTTATGATATATAATAATATAAATTTAAGGAGGCATTATGTTTAAGTTACATTCAGAATACAAGCCTACTGGTGACCAGCCACAGGCAATAAAGAAGTTAGTGTCCGGAATACAAGAAGGTGAAAAACATCAAGTATTATTAGGAGCTACAGGTACTGGAAAAACTTTTACGATTGCAAATGTCATAAAAGAGGTGAATAAGCCTACTTTGGTGCTTGCTCACAATAAAACATTGGCAGGACAATTATATGGTGAATTAAAAGAGTTATTTCCAAATAACCACGTAGAATATTTCGTTTCTTATTACGATTATTATCAACCAGAAGCTTATGTAGCGAAGACAGACACCTATATTGAAAAGGATGCATCTATCAATGATGAAATCGATGAATTACGCCATTCTGCAACAGCATCCCTACTTAATTATAAAGATGTAATCGTAGTAGCATCTGTATCTTGTATTTATGGAATTGGAGAAATTGAAGAATATAAAAAGAAGATGTTAACGATTCATAAAGGTGATATTGTAGAACGTGATCAGATTATAGAAAAATTAATCGATATGTTATATGAACGAAATAATATGGATTTAAAAAGAGGAACTTTCCGTGTTCGTGGTGATGTATTAGAAGTAATTCCTATCAGTCAACATGGTAAAGGAATTCGTATTGAATTTTTTGGAGACGAGGTAGATCGTATTGTCGAATTTGATACACTCACAGGGGTTATCAATGTAGAGAAGAATTCTGTTAGTCTGTTCCCGGCTAGTCACTTCGTAACGAGCGAAGATAAATTGAAATTAGCTGTTGCTAACATAAAAAAAGAGTTGGAAGAACAATTAGAAAAATTTAAAGCTGAAAATAAATTGCTAGAATACCAGAGATTGATGGAAAGAACGAATTATGACATGGAAATGTTGTTAGAGACAGGATTCTGTAGGGGTGTAGAAAATTATTCTCGACCTCTTGCGCTCAAAGAACCAGGAGCAACACCGACGACGTTGATCGATTTCTTTGGTGATGATTATTTATTAGTAGTAGATGAGTCACACGTAACATTACCACAGGTAAGAGGAATGTTTAATGGAGATCGTGCCAGAAAAGAGGTACTAGTAAATTATGGTTTTCGTTTGCCTAGTGCACTAGATAACCGTCCGTTACGATTTGAAGAATTTGAAAAAAAAGTTTCGCAGGCAATCTACGTATCTGCAACACCTGGAGATTACGAATTAGAACATGCACATGAACATGTTGTAGAGCAGATTATACGTCCAACAGGACTTTTAGATCCAACAATTGAAGTAAAACCAACGCAAGGACAAATTGATGATTTGATTTCTGAAATTAACGAGCGTATTAGTAAAAATGAACGTACTTTAATTACGACTTTAACAATACGTATGGCAGAAGAATTAACGAAATATTTGAAACAAGTAGATATTAAAGTTGCTTATTTACATAGTGAAATTAAGACGTTAGAGAGAATGAGAATTATTCGAGATTTACGTATGGGAAAATACGATGTAGTCGTAGGAATTAACTTACTTAGAGAGGGAATTGATATTCCAGAAGTTAGTTTAATAGCAATTCTAGATGCGGATAAGCAGGGATTCTTAAGAAGTGATCGAAGTTTAATTCAAACGATTGGACGTGCTGCTCGTAATGCAGAAGGGCATGTCATTATGTATGCGGATCATATTAGCGATGCTATGAAAAAGGCAATCGATGAAACGAAGAGAAGAAGAAATATTCAAGAACTGTATAATAAAGAACATGGTATTGTTCCTAAAACGATAGTAAAAGAAATTCGTGAATTGATTACAAATAATTTAGAAGTAGAAGAAAAAGCTCCAGAAAAGATGAGTAAGAAAGAAAAACAAAGTTTGATGATCTCAATTGAAGCAGAAATGAAAGAAGCAGCAAAAAATTTGGATTTCGAACGTGCTATGGAATTACGAGATGCTTTATTTGAATTAAAGGGTGAATAATGAAAAAATTTAAGAAAGTATATGTAGAAATTACTAATATTTGTAATCGACAGTGTTCATTTTGTTCAGTTGGATCGAAGCCAAAAAGAGAAATGTCATTACAGGAATTTGAACACGTTTTAAAAGAA
>USET01000121.1 GCA_900553765.1 uncultured Mycoplasmatota bacterium | reverse complement strand
GCACTTGTCAATGAAAAATTTGAACAAAAACTAGAAGAGCAGGCGAAGTTAAGTAACAATTCTAATATATTACAAGCAGCCAATGATTTAGCAGCCCAAAGAGAAATGTACCGAAAAAGAGGATGGTAGTATTATTTTTATTTAGAAAAGAGAGCGTTTATGAAATTAGTATCTATACCAAATTATGAAGAGTACCGAGTGGATGCGATTTTTGATTGTTATAAATGGGATCCTCAATTTTTAGATCATAATACACTTGCAAAATATGCTCTTGTCATAACGGAGAAAGAATCTAAAGAACTAGCAGAGTTGACTGAGATGTTGGATTCGGAGACGAGATGTGCAGAGGAGTTTTTAAATCAACATTTAGATTTTGCAAAACGATTAGAAATTCCTAAGAAGATTTCATGTGAATTGAAGCGAATGAAAGAGTACGATCCAAAGAGGCATATTCGATTAATGCGTTATGATTTTCATCCTACGATTGATGAAAAATGGGTTATTAGCGAAGTGAATAGTGATGTTCCAGGAGGCTTTGCAGAAGCTTCGTTATTACCTAAATTAGCAATTCGATATCTATCTAAATCTCGGAAAAGTTATGATAGTATCGACTTTGGAGACATTTTAGCAAAAACGATTGCGAAAAAAATAAAACGTAATGGCACGATCATGTTTGTACATTGTACATCTTATAGTGATGATCGTCAGGTGATGCAGTATATTGGAGATAAAATGGAATCACTTGGCTTTCATTCGCTTTATGGTGCAGCAGATCACGTGCGATTCGAAAATAGAGAAGCTATGAGTATTTTAGATGGAAATCAAGGTAAGATCGATTGTATCGTACGTTTTACTCCTTTAGAGTGGTTGAAAGAAATCAAACCAAAGACATGGGCAGGTTATTTTGATACGACTACGCCTTCTTGTAATCATCCAATTGCAATATTCGCTCAAACAAAACGATTTCCACTTATATGGGATCTATTAGAACAACACGGAATTTCATTAGAAACATGGAGAAAATTACTTCCAGATACGATCGAAGTGAAAAATGTAAAAAGAAAAGATGGATATATATATAAGCCTGCTTGGGGTAGAGTAGGAGAAAAAATTTCTATTCCAGAAGCTTGTAGTGAAGGTGAATATCAAACAATTTTAAAAGATGTTCGTAGACATCCAAAACGATATCTTGCACAGAAAAAATTTCTAAGTAAGCCTTTGAAGAGTCCAGACGGAAAACTTTTTCACGTCTGTTTAGGCTCATACAGTGTAGATGGAAACCATGCCGGATTTTACGCTAGAATCAGTGAGAAAAATAGAATTGATTCCGATGCTGCCGACATACCAGTTTTGATTGAAAGGAATAAAAAAGATGACAGGAAAAGAAGTCTATAAAAAGTGGACACCTACTGGAAAGAGATGGGTAGATTGGGTGAGACCTGTTCCATTTATTGGAATCGGTAACCCATATCAAGTTCACGAATTTATCGATGATAGTATTCCAAAGATATTTTATATAAATAATTTAAGCAAAGATACTGCGATTATCATAGATATCGAAGGAGTAGATAGCATCAAAGAAGGAATCGCACTTGCTCATCTTGGATACCGTCCAATTCCGATATTTAATGGGACTAATCCATCTATAGGTGTTTCTTCTACTACGAATAATGCTATGATAGAGCCATTGTTAGTATGGGGTGCTTTAGAGTTAGAAAAGATAGTATTAGAAGAAGATGCACCACCTGTATTTCTTTTAGATCGAAATCGTTTGAATCGATATAAAATAGATCCATCTATCTTTGATAATAGCTGGGACATTTATCCACAAGATATTCCTTCACCAGATTATTTTTTACAAAATGGTATTACGAAGATCGTGGTGAGAGGAAAGCAAATATCGAGAGATTTGAAGAAAGTGCTATATCCATATCAAAAAAAGAATATCAAAATTTTATTTACGAATGGATATGAAGAAGCAAGAGAAATTAAAATAAAGAAAATCAAAGAAAAAGAGTTGTGATCGAGGAAGTGATGCAATGATAAAATATAGTGGGAAAATTGTACAATTTGGTTTTGGTGCGGTAGGAAAAAGTTTTTTTGAAAAAGTATCCCATGAAATTCAATTTGATGAAAATAACTACATCGTGATTACGAGAAATCAATTTGAATTTGAACTTTATATGAATCTAGGTGGAATTTCCACCAACTTTTTTGTTTGTGACATTAACAAAGATAATTTTAAAGAAGTTTTTAGTACATTTTTGAGTCAGGGAGATATTCTTATTGATTTTGCTGATACTGTTGGGACGAGAGATCTGTGTCAATGGTGTAGCGAAAATAATATTATGTATCTGAATACGGGAGAAGCAGATTGGCCTGAAAATTGGTATAGTATTTTTAACGAGAATCTTT
>USET01000120.1 GCA_900553765.1 uncultured Mycoplasmatota bacterium | reverse complement strand
GACTTTTAGTCGCTTTCAGATTTTAAAGTAAAAGAAACTGCATTAGTGA
The DNA here is from genome assembly GCA_900553765.1 of uncultured Mycoplasmatota bacterium. Lineage (GTDB taxonomy): Bacteria > Bacillota_I > Bacilli_A > RF39 > UBA660 > Fimihabitans > Fimihabitans intestinipullorum. The sequence goes on along the minus strand of USET01000120.1, from coordinate 2,398 downwards.
AAGTAACAGATGGAAAATTGGTAGAACACTATGTTGGATCACAAGATATTTTAAATCATTTAAAAAGTATAACAGAATAAAGTGGCAATTAAGGTTGCCATTTTATTGTGTAAAATTATGTATTTTAAGTAATTGCAATAGACATAATTTTTAAAATTGTGTTATATTATTTAAAGGTGATACTATGGGAGAAGAACAAAAAAAGGTAAAGAAAACAACTGCAAAAAAAACGAAGGCAACACAATCTACAAAAAAAACTACAGCAAAAGTGACGAAAAAGCCAAGTAGTAAGAGAAAAATAAGTAAGAAAAAAGAAACAACAAAGCATTTTTTTCTGTTGGAGCAACCAGAGGTTTTGATCCGAGAGAGAAAAGAACCTAGAGTTATATTAGAACAACCCGAACTTACTTTGAAAATTCCGAAAGCGACTAGAGAATCTCATTCAGTGCGTCCACCAAAAAAGCAGAGAAATTTTCATACAACGGAAGTTGTTATTTTGGTAGTAATTACTGCACTGGTTGGAATTTTTATGGGAGTAGTGTGCTGTGCTGCGGTTTTAACTAAGAATAGCAAATATAGTCAACTTCCAACGGAACTACAAGAATTTGTAGATAACTATAATTATATTGTCGATAATTATTACGAGGAAATTGATAAAGAAGAGTTAATTGATCACGCAATTTCTGGAATGTTAGAGTCGTTAGGTGATCCATATTCTAATTATATGGATGAGACGACTTCCGACGATTTCGATTTAAATTTGACAGGTACTTATAAAGGGTTAGGAATCGAAGTGTATAATGATAATGAATATAACATTATTGTTTCACGCGTGTTTGAGAATACACCAGCATATAAAGCGGGAATCCAAGTTGGAGATATTCTTGTATCACTAGATGGCGAAAGTATGGTCGGAAGGCCTACGACAGATTTCGCTGATCGCGTGAAAGGTGGAACAAAAGAAACTTATGCAATCGAAGTAAAGCGTGGAGACCAGATTATCCCTCTCGAATTAACACGAGAAGTAGTTATTATTCCTTCTGTATATTCTAATGTATATACTAAGAATAATAAGAAAATTGGTTATTTAGAAGTTACTATCTTCTCTGCGACGACCTATAATCAATTCAAGACAAAATTGGAGGCATTAGAGAAAGAAGGAATTGAAGGTTTGGTTATCGATCTTCGAGATAATTCAGGTGGACATTTGAATGTAGTCACAGATATGATCTCATTATTTTTAGATAAATCAAATGTTATTTATCAAATTCAGTCTAAATCAGGTACGGAAAAATTTTATTCTACTGGGAATGAAACTAAAACTTATCCGATTGTAGTGTTACAAAATCAAAGTAGTGCTTCAGCATCAGAACTTATGGCAGCAGCTTTAAAAGAACAATACGGAGCTAAAATAGTTGGTATGACAAGTTACGGGAAAGGAACAGTGCAGGAATTAAAAGAATTGTCAGACGGTACACAGTATAAATTTACTACCAAGAAGTGGTTAACACCAAACGGGAATTGGATTAATGAAGTGGGAGTAAAACCTGATGTAGAAGTGGATTTGTTGGCAAGTTATTTTGAAAATCCATCTCCAGCAAATGATAATCAATTACAAACTGCACTAGATACTGTATCGAAATAAAAGTGGAATATGTAAATATGTTCTGCTTTTTCTTTTCTTTTTAGGAAAAAAATTATATAATAAAAAAAGGAAGAAGGCAGAGTATGGCAAAATTGAAAGTTGGAGATCATTTACAAATTCAATGTTATAAACATGATGGCAAGCCACATCGTTCTTGGGACGAAGCTGTGGTGTTAGATGTAAAAAAAGATTATATTGTCTTTGGAAATTATAAGACGATGGTTGTTGAATCAGGTGGAAATGTTTGGAGAACAAAGGAACCAGCGATTATGTATTTTTTTACGAAAGAATGGTTTAACATAATTGTTCAATTAAAAAAAACAGGAGTAACGTATTACTGTAATATAGCCACACCTTTTATTATAGAAGAAAATACGATTAAATATATCGATTATGATTTAGATTTGAGGATCTTTCCGAATGGTAGCTTTAAAGTGCTGGATCGAATGGAGTATAAATATCATAAAAAGATTATGAAATATTCTGACGATTTAGATCGAGCTATTACTTTTGCCTTAGATGATTTAATTGATAAATATAAAAATGATTTTCCAGCATTCAATAAAAAAAGAAATTTAGAATATTATGAGATTTATAAAAAGTTAAAAAATGGAAAAGATGACACAAAATAGTCATTTTTTTTGATGCTCGGCATATAGTATAATTGTAGAATTGCTCCACATATAGGTTACGAATGAAAAAAAATAAAAAAAAGTAAAAAAAGTGCTTGACTAAGAAGGGAGCAAATGATAT
>USET01000119.1 GCA_900553765.1 uncultured Mycoplasmatota bacterium | reverse complement strand
TAATCCTTCTTCTTCAAAGTATCCTAATGCTTTGGCCGCATATTGAGGTGCATAGAAAACACTGTGTGTTACTTCTGCTACTTTGATAGATTTTAAATTTGATTCCTTTTTATTGAATAACGTTAATACCGTCAGAGCAATAATTAATAGGAATGCTATGATAGCGATTATTATCTTTTTCAAATTTTCTCCTCCTTCGTTACATAGTATTATATTCTACTTTGAACTGAGTTCTTGTGTATTTGACCTATGCCCAGAAAGTAATTTGTACAGAAAATGTCAGAATTGTGAAAAATTATGTACAGTGCGAAAAAAATACTGCAAATCGAGAAAAGTGATGTTATAATGAAAATAGGGAGGTATATATGATAAATAGAATTGTTTTGAATGAGATGTCTTATTTCGGAAGAAATGCAAGAAGCGTTCTACCGCAAGAGATAACTTCTAGGAATTTAAAAAAGGCATTAGTCGTTACAGATTCTACACTTCTAGATGCTGGAGTTACAGGAAAAGTACTAAGCGTTTTAGATGAAAGTCATTTGGAATATGCTACATTTTCCGAAGTGAAACCAAATCCGACAGTACATAATGTGTTAACCGGATTAGATATGTGTAAATCAACTGGGGCAGATTATATTATTGCTGTCGGGGGCGGAAGTGCAATCGATACTGCCAAAGCAATTGGAATTATTATGACAAATCCAGAATTTTCTGATGTCGTTTCTTTGGACGGTGTTGCGGAGACGAAAAACAAATCGTTACCGATTATCGCCTTACCAACGACAGCAGGAACAGCAGCGGAGGTTACGATTAACTATGTAATTACGGATGAAAAAAGTGTTAAGAAGATGGTATGTGTAGATCCACACGATATCCCAGTCCTTGCTATTATTGATCCTGAGTTGATGGAAAGTATGCCTGCGAGTGTAGCTGCTTCTACCGGAATGGATGCTTTAACGCATGCAATGGAAGGGTATATTACGAAATCAGCTTGGACGATGACAGATATGTTCCATTTGCAAGCAATGCAAATGATTTACGACAATCTTGCAAAAGCAGTCAATGAAAAGAATCCTGAAGCGATCGATGCGGTTGGATATGCTCAATACATTGCCGGAATGGGATTTTCTAATGTCGGATTAGGAATCGTACATTCAATGGCTCATTCACTTGGAGCTTTATATGATACGCCACATGGACTTGCTAATGCATTGTTATTACCGCATGTATTAAAGTTCAATGGCGTTGTTTGTCCAGATCGGTTTCGCGAAATGGGACGTGCGTTCCATTTAGATATGGATAATTTATCGGATCAAGAAGCTGTCGATAAAGTTGTAAATGCTGTTAGAAATCTTGCTATCGAGGTTCACATTCCACAAACTTTATCTGAGATTGGTGTGAAGGAAGAAGATTTACCGAAACTTTCTCATCAAGCTTTAAATGATGTTTGTACGGGTGGAAATCCTAGAGAAGTAACGGAAGAAGATATTTTAGGAATTTATCGTGATGCTTTTTGAAGAGCGGAAAAAGAAAAAAAGGAAAAGAGGTTAAAAATGAAAACAAAAGTTGGTTATAGTGTAAAAGCTGATAGTTTTGAGTCAGGTGTAGAAACAGCAAAAGCTGCAACAGAAGGAATGACTCCTAAAGTTGGTCTTTTATATACATCTGTATTAAACGATCAAGCACAAATTATGAGTGGTGTTAAAAGTGTAATGAATGCACCAGTTGTAGGATGTACTAGTAGTGGAGGAATCATCGTGCCAGACGGTGTCGTAAATGCTGAAGATCATGGTTTTTCTGGAATGATGGTATTAGATGATCCAGACATGACTGTAGGTGTTGCTGCAAGTGAGGCTGGAAAAGATGCTAGAGAAATTGGACGTAAAGTTGCAATTGCAGCTTTAAAAGATGCAGGACTTATGAAAGTGCCTAACTATTTCTATATGGTAGCAAGTCCAAAAGAGGAAGAGGATTATTTAAAAGGAATTCAAGATGTTATCGGGCGTGTACCATTCTTTGGAGGAAGTGCTGCTGACGATACAGTAGAAGGAAAATGGTCAATCTTCTGCAACGATCAAGTATTTAGCGATGGAGTTGCTGTTGTATTCTTCTATACGAATAAAGAATTCCTTACAGAATATACAGGAGCTTATAAAGAAACTGATACAGTAGGAATTATCACAAAAGTAAAAGACAGTCGTCAATTGATGGAAATTGATGGAGTACCTGCATTAGATAAATACATGGAGTGGACAGGAAAAGAACTTTCAGAAGTAGAAGGATCAAATCTCCTTAGTGCAACAATTTTAAACCCACTTGGGGTTAAAAGTAGACATGGAAGTTTAACTTCAGTATGTCATCCAATGTCATCTACTCCAGAACACACAATTAATTTAGGAAATCGTGTAGTTGAAAAAACAGCTGTTATCTTATTAGAAGCAACTGTAGATGAACTTATCGACTCTACAGGAAATACTTTAAAAACAGTTAAGAAAGAAATGACGCAAGAAG
>USET01000118.1 GCA_900553765.1 uncultured Mycoplasmatota bacterium | reverse complement strand
GCTAGTTTCTTTGGGAAACCTCTTGAAATTCAGATGACGGATAATATTAATACAAAAAAGAGTGGTACTTATTATGTATGTTATAAAACGAGAAATTTTTTAGGGATTGCTCGCTATAAAAAAAGAATAGTAGTTGTAGCAGATGAAAAAAAACCACAGATCGTTTTAAAAGGGGCTTCTTATATGGTTTTAAATCAAGGAAGCAAATATAAAGAACCCGGATATCATGCACTCGATAATATAGATGGAACAATTACCGATAAAGTAAAAGTTTCTGGTACTGTGAACCCTGATAAAATTGGAAAGTATCGAATTACTTATCAGGTATCAGATAGCAGTAAGAATATGACGACTGTGACACGAACGGTCCAGGTGATTTCATCAAATTTCCGATATCTCAATGAGTATGATAATATCGATAATACACTGCGAGGATGGTGGACAGATAACAAGAAAGATCATAATCGGCCATTAGGTGGAGCAGATATCAATGAATTAAAAAAGTATAATACATATTTTATGGGAGAAGATGAAAAGAGAATATATTTAACATTTGATGAAGGATCGAATGATACTTATATTAATGAAATTCTTGACGTATTAAAAGAAAAGAATGTAAAAGCAACATTCTTCCTGTGTCATAATTATATTATTCACAATAAAGAAGTTTTAAAGCGTATGGTTAAAGAAGGACATCTAGTGGGAAATCATACAGCAGATCATAAAAAGATGCCAACATTAGCAACACGTGAAAACTTCGATGAATTTAAAAAGCAAATTCAAAAAAATGAGGAAGCTTTTTATAAGATGACAGGTAAGGAAATGGGGAAAGTATATCGTGAACCTGCTGGAGAGTGGAGTTATCGAAGTTTGAAAATTGTATCTGATATGGGATATCGTACATATTTTTGGAGTGCAGATCACTATGATTTCGATTATACAGTAACGAAAGAAAAGGCGTATGATGAAATGATGAAACGATATCACAATGGTGCGATATATTTACTACATCCGAAGAACAAAGGAAATTATGAAGCTTTAGGAGACTTCATCGATGAAATGAAATCGCAAGGTTATACGTTTGGTTTGGTCGATGAAATTGGAAATTAATAAAAAGTTGTTGACATTTGATAATGTCTTTGATATAATCTATTTGTGTCTTTTGAAAAGGCATAAATAGTTATGGGGAATTAGCTCAGTTGGCTAGAGCACCTGCCTTGCACGCAGGGGGTCGCGGGTTCGAGTCCCACATTCTCCACCATGATGAAAGTAACCGTTGATTTTCAACGGTTTTTATTTATAATAAATGACTAGTATTCGCTTTAGAGAGAAAAAATTTGTAAAATAAAATAATTGTGCTATAATATGCTAGCAGCGGAGGGATAATATGTATGACAAAATACAAATAGAAAATGGAAAATTAGTAGTATTTGCAAAATCTGATTTAGGAAATATTGTACAAGAAGTACCATTGAGTAAATTAAATTTAGAAAAAATTTTAACAGGAAACAAGATAGAATATTACGAACAAAAGATAGAGCAGAATAATCAAGATAAGATAAAATATCGCGACAGATTTCGTATGAATCTTCGCATTGCACGTTTATCTAAAGTGATTACTGGATTGATCATTGCAGTACTTGTTACCTCAGGCTTTTACTTTATGCCACTTACACCACTTGTAACAAATTTAGGAATGCTCGCATTTGTTGGAACTGTAATGACAGGTGGAGTGATTATAAATAAAGCAGAGAAAAATAAAGATCAGTTATGCACTAAATTAAGTGAAATAAATAAAGTCAATGGTTATTTAAAAGCAGAACTAATAAATCTTTCTAATTATCAAAATTTGTTAAATTCTGAACCACGTCACATTGCTTTAAAGGATGACGAAAAAGATAATTTAGAAGAATCGTATAACGAAGAATTAAAGCGTCAATTATTAATGTATAAAGAAGAAGTTTTAGCTTTTCAAAGATTAGCAAAACAAGAAGTGCAGGATGAACACTATTACAAATTGACTCATGATTGTTTTGATATTCCAAAACAACGAGTAAAAAAGTAATTAGTCGTATCGTTGTATGAAAAACATCCATGAAATGTTTAACATGGATGTTTTTATTGTCACTTTTTCGGAATAGTTACATATTTTATATTGGGAGAGATGTCAGAATGGGAAAATATAAAATATGTGTTTATGCGATATGTAAGAATGAGGAAAAATTTGTAGAACGGTGGATGAACTCGATGAAGGAAGCTGACTACGTTGTCGTATTAGATACAGGTTCAACGGATCAAAGTAAGAAAAAGTTAGAAGAGATGGGCGCTATTGTAAAGGTTGAGGAGATTCGTCCTTGGCGTTTTGATGTAGCCCGAAATCACTCGTTGGATCTTGTTCCTAAAGATGTTGATATTTGTGTTTGTACAGATTTAGATGAAGTGTTTGAAGCGGGATGGAGACAAAAGTTGGAAGATGCTTGGAAACCAGAAACAACGAGAGCACGATATAACTATAATTGGAGTTTTGATGAATATGGGAATCCAGCAGTCAATTTTTATATTGAAAAAATTCACAAGAG
>USET01000117.1 GCA_900553765.1 uncultured Mycoplasmatota bacterium | reverse complement strand
TTCTAAAACATTCTTCAATCTGCCATCTTCTTTTGTTGATGGCTATTATATCTTGAACATCATCATCAAGATTTGTAACAACGGCATAAAATCCATCATACATTGCTTCTTTTTCAATAACTTCTTGGTCGATTTGCCAGATTTCATCTTCAGCTAATTCACCATTGTCCGTGAAGGACTGTTTTTTAAGAAATCTAGCGGGATCGTTAGGATTTTTACGATTCTTTTTTGGCTTGCCGCTATCTGTAATCATTTTTTGAGCTCTTTGTATTTGATTCTGACGTATAGATGCTTGATATTTTCTGTATTTAGGCGAATAAGTCACAATTAAAGTTTCAGAAAGCTCGTTACTGTCATATGGAATTTCTTTGTAGTAGATAGAATTAAAAACTTCTGGATCTTCTTCGTCTAGGTCATTCAAATCAATGAATTTGTTGGAACCAATCTTTCTGTATTGTGATGTAGATAAAGCTGTTTCTCGAACATCTTTTTTTAGCTTTTTAAGAGATTGTGTAATCACGTAAGCTCTTCCGCCTGTTGTGTTCAAAAGACGGTTTTTCTTAGAACCAAGTCCACTATCAGAACAATAAACGAATTGAGAACATTGAAAATCATTGATGACTTTATGTTCATGGTCTTTTAATGTCAGCTGTTCATTTTGGTTCCCAGGAAACAGATCAAATGATAAAGGGAATCCGTCGGCATCCATAAATAATCCCATACCTACTATTGGATTTGGTTTGTTTTCTTTGTTTTTACCGTACTTGGCATCTCCACGTTCCTGTTCGATTTCGAAATAATAATTTGTACAGTCATAATAAAGAACGCGTGTATTTCTTTTATGGATGTAGCTTGAATTTCTGTAAAGCTCTGCCTGAATATAGTCACTCTCTTCAGCTAGAACAGTTAATGCTCTGTAGATATCGTGTAAATGATAAGTAGGTTGTTCAAGAAGCGAATGACAATACTTAAATGAACTTAACTTACTCGTTGGGTTTAAAAAACGAGCATATATCAGATCGGAAAGAATTGCGTTCAAATCGTATTCGTAATCATGTCTGTTTTTGATGTTTCTGCAGATATTATCCAAATGTAGAGAATAATAAATGCTTTGTAGAAAAAGATAACCACAATTGAAAGTGTTCTGCTGATCCTTCTTGATTGGAATATTTGGATTAAGAGCGATAGAAACTGATTCATTTTCCTTTTTATATTTTTCAGTTTCTATACGAGCCTGTTCCTTTGCCCAGGCCATAACACCATCTCTGTCTGTATTCAGTTCTTTAGAAAGTTCAGAAAGTTTACCGAGCTTCTTGTAGATTCTCGAAGTGCTTTTTCCTTTTTCGTTGATGAAAGCATAATTGATATAAAAAGATTCATCTGATTTAGATTTAGTAGTTGTAACACGCATAAATATCACCTAATACAATTATATCACAGAATACGAGATAATACGATATACAAAAACAAATAATTTGACAAAAAAAGTAAAAGAAAAGCGCTAGTTTAAGCGCTATGTTTAAGATCAATTGTGAAAAGGGGTGTCAAACTCCCGAGCTATTGCAGGTATTGGTGCTTATTCAAAGGTGGAGGGATTTATTTTCCTTCCTGAGATTTCTTTTTCGATGGCACTTACGACGTTTGTCTCACAAAATGAAGGGGCCGGACAAAAGGAACGTTCGCGAAAAGGAATCCTATTTGGACTTGCAGCATCACTACTTATGATTGAGTGTATGGGTGTTTTGATCTATTTGTTTGCGCCAACCTTTATTTCTTTCTTTAACCAAAATTCAGAAGTAATTGCGATTGGAGTAGATCGTGCTAAAATTTGTGCCTTCTTCTATGTTCTTTTAGGCTTTTCACATGTGGCTTCTAGCCTTTTAAGAGGATTGGGACGTCCTGTGATGCCAATGGTGGTCATGCTTGTATGTTGGTGTGCTGTTCGTGTGGTTGTTTTAATGACGATAGGACAGAGCGTACACAGCTTGTATTTAACGCATTGGTTGTATCCGATTACTTGGGGATTGAGTTCGATCGTTTATATATTTGATTTAAGAAAATATAAATTGTTTATGCTTAGAGCATAACTTTCATGAAATATAGGTTGTCATTTGAGTTGATTTTAGGTATTATAATCCTGTCTTTGACAGCTAGAAAAGAAATAAAGTGGTCCAAAGCCCTAGTATAAAGGCATTGAGCCACTTTTTTGCGTTGTTGCGGATTATAGTATTTTTTTCTTATCTTTTGTTTGATGTATGATGTTTCTCATTTTCTGTTTTTTTGTTATTTGGTAATCTGTTCTGAATCCAAACAATTTATGAAGATCATCTGTAATATCTGTTCTTGTATAGGATGGGATGTATCCATATCCTTCTAATAATGTAAGATTCATCTTTTTCATGGTGTCCACAATTTTGTCTGCTGTATATTTATATTCTAGTTTGTTTTCTAGAATTCGGAAGAATAATAAGGCCATGAAACAAATAAGAAAATGAGCTTTGATCCTATCATCGTCTCTTAAATAAACGGGTCTGGCATCGAAATCTGATTTTAGAATTCTAAAACATTCTTCAATCTGCCATCTGCGCTTATTA
>USET01000116.1 GCA_900553765.1 uncultured Mycoplasmatota bacterium | reverse complement strand
ACCAGATACTCCTGTATTACACATAATTCATACCTCCTTTTTGTCTTTTCACATTATCTTATGGAATTTTTGTATTTATGTGCTTACTTCTAACTAATTTTATTTTGAATTCTTGTATTTCCATATATTTTTTGCTAAAATATTAGTTGTACTATGAAAGGAGAATGAAAGAGCACATGAAACAAAAATTACTCGTACTAGGTTTATGCTCTATTTTATTTTTAACTGCCGGATGCGGGCAAGTAGCAAAATTAAAAAATGGACAAGAAGTCGTTGCTAAGTTAGACGGAAAGACAATCACGACAGAAGATTTATACGACGAACTAAAAAAACAAGGAGGCTCTAGTGTCTTAATCAATATGATCGATAGCTTTATTGCAAATAAGGAAATCGAAACAGATGAAACTGCAAAACAATATGCAGAAAGCCAATTAGAACAGACCAAACAATACTATGAGTCTGCTGGTCAAGACTTTGAAACAGCTATGAAATCAGCTGGTTATAAAAACGAGTCTGAATATAAAGACGTTTTAATCTTAGAATATAAGAAAAATAAAGTTGTCGAAAATTATTTGAAAGATCAACTAACAGACGATGAAATTCAAAGTTACTATGACACAGACATCTTCGGAGATCTTACTGTAAGACACATTTTGATCTCACCAGAAGTAACGGATGATATGACCGATGAGGAAAAGTCAAAAGCTGAAGAAAAAGCAAAAAAAGAAGCAGAAGACATCATCAAAAAGTTAGACAAAGGAGAAGACTTCGCGGAACTTGCTAAAAAATATTCCGACGATGAAGGTACAAAAGAAAACGGCGGATTATTAAGTGACTTCTCAAAAGACAGTGTCGTTTCTGAATTCTGGGACGCTTCTTATAAATTAAAAAAGAACGAATATTCAAAAGAACCTGTAAAAAGCGATTATGGATATCACGTAATCTTAAAAGTAGATTCTAAATCAAAACCAAAACTAGATGAAGTAAAAGATGAAATCAAAACGACATTAGTTGAAAATAAACTATCTAACAATACGACATTAAGTGCAAAAACTTGGGCAGACATCAGAAAAAAATATAAATTAGATATTCAAGATTCTGAATTAAAATCTGGTTATGATTCTTATGTAGATGCACAAACGACAGTAACACAATAAAAAAGCATGAATTCATGCTTTTTTTGTTATTCCAATATCATTTTCCACGGAACCATCATTTGTTCTTCTTCATCAAATTGATAAATTCCTAATACGTGATGATCTTTGTTTAAAAAAACTATCGTCTTCTCGTTGTATCGATTCGAAAGCTTTCGACCGTTTAAAATCATTTCTTCTTCTTTTCCATCGACAACTTTTTGTGGATATATCGATAAAACATGTGCGATTGATTGTATCGAAGGTTGTTCTTTCAATTGTTCTAAAGAAACACAATCTTTTAATTCAAATTCTCCTTGCTTTGTTCTGCAAAGGCCACTCATAACACCAATCGTTCCAAGTTCATGGGCGATATCGCGAATTAAACTGCGAATATAAGTCCCTTTACTTACTTTACAACGGATCTGAAACCTGATCTTCCCATTCTCATAGAAAACGTCAGAAATACGTTCTAAATCGTATATTGTGACCTCTTTTTTCGGAAGTTTCACTTCCTGATTTGATCTTGCATATTCATATAATTTTTTTCCCTTTACTTTGACAGCAGAATATTTTGGTACCTCTTGAAGATATGTTTTTTTCATACTCTTTAATACTTGATCAATACGAGTCTGATCACAATCTACACTCTCTTCTCTTAAAACATTTCCGTCCGTATCGAGTGAATCAGTTTCAACTCCCAATAACACATCCGCAACGTACTCTTTTTTCGTCGCTGTGAGAAGAGAAACTAATTTTGTTGCCTTTCCAACACATACGACCAAAACTCCCGTTGCCATAGGATCCAATGTTCCCGTATGCCCTACTTTTTTCGTATGATATACTTTACCTACGATGTTGACAATATCCCTACTCGTATATCCTTTTTCCTTATTTATTACAATAACTCCGTTCATCTCATCACTTCCAATATCACTATTATAACAAAAAAGAACTCCATATGGAATTCTTAATCACGATCATTACCAAGCATAATAACAAGACGTAATAATGATAAAATCGTCGATATAAAACTTGCCACATAAGTAAGAGCAGCTGCCTTTAACATCGCATGAACATCTTCTTTTTCTCCGCTTGAGATCAAAGATAATTTTTGTAAATTTTCCTCTGCTCTTTTAGATGCATCAAATTCGACTGGCAGTGTCACAAGTTGGAATAATAAAGTGGCTAAAATCACAAGAATACTCAATTTAATATACCCTGTAATTCCACCAATTAAAGAAACAATCAATCCAAAATATCCAAGATAAGTAACCAAGTTCACAAAAGGTACCAACGCACTACGAAAGCGCATCATAGGATACTTTTCTTTATCTTGAATCGCATGACCTACCTCGTGCGCCGCAACAGCTACTGAAGCGACACTAGTTCCATGAAACACTTCCCGAGAAAGACGTACCACTTTTCTGCGTGGATCATAATGATCTGACAACTCTCCTTGTGTTTCAACAATATAGATATTAGAAAGCCCATGCTCAT
>USET01000115.1 GCA_900553765.1 uncultured Mycoplasmatota bacterium | reverse complement strand
AGAATATAGTATTCTGTTAATCTCTAATTTTTGCACGAAATTTACGTCGTTCGTAATCTAATATAGTTTGATCCCAGTGTATTATTTTATCGTAAATGTCATACCAGGAATGCACATGAATCACATTCCGTTGAAAATAAAAGCGATTATATCGTGTCTCGTAACAAAAACAGCAGATATTAGATGGTAATTTTCGAAACAAAGTATAATTATCATCGATCATCAAATCTATTTTATAATCTTGGCAGGCATATTGTTTCCTTCTAGTAAAAGAAATTTCGTGATAATGAATATCATTTTTAATTAACCATTGATAGATTGGAGTATGGTCGCGTCCATACCCTTTTTCACTTGTAAAAAGAATAATTTGATGTCCCTCGAACATTAGCTTATCGATGATTTCTGCTGCAAATGGTCTCGCTTTTGCGTTACGTAGTAGTAGTGGTCGGTAGTATTCTTGAAATTCCTCGATTTCTTTCGAAGTCAAATCTGTCATCCGAGAAATCAAAAAGCCATTCGCATTTTTAATTTTTTTGTCCCGTGTCACACAAAACTGATAGAGATAATCTAGTTTTAATTGATCTACATTATTGATCACTCCATCAATATCAATTCCTATTCTCATAAGATCACCTATAATTCTAAAATAAATCGTTCAAGTGCGAATTTCTTTTCTATTTCTCCATGTTTGATTTTACTATCTAATAATGCTAACCGATTTAAATAAGATAGCAATTGGTCACATTCAAAATTACGTCCGCTTTGAAGCGCTAATTTGATGCGATACGGATGAATACCGAGTGCTGTTGCGATATCTTTTTCCGTATAACCTTTTTTATAAAGCTTTTTAGCTTGGAAAATGAGTCTAAATTGATTTGCTAACATGATGATAATTTTAATTGGTTCCTCATTGTTTTTTAACATTTCATCATAAGTAGCTAGTGCTGCTTCTTTTTTATTTGCGACGATATTTTCGATAAAATGAAAAATATCCATGTCTACTGTCTTCGTCGTGTAATTTTCTACATCTTCTAGAGAAATCTTTTTCTCATCGTAACGATACATTTTTAATTTCTCTAATTCTTTTTCTAATAATAGCAGATCGCCTTTTGTTCTCTCTATCAGTAATTGCTTTGCTTGATAATCAATTTGGTAGTCCTCAGCCATAGCAGATACAAATTTTTGAATATCTTTCGGCTGTGAGCATTCTTTTACGACACCAACCTGTTTGATTTTTTTAACAATTTTCTTTCTCTCATCTAATTTGTCAGAATCGACTATCAACACTAGATGACAATCTGGATTGAGATGATCTAGGTATAAACTCAAATCATCGACATTCTGTTCGATTCCATTTTTTTTCGTCACTCCTGAGAGAAAAAGCGCATTTTCTGCTATAATCATTTTTTCACTGTGAAATAGAGAAATTGTAGAAGCGTCCTCTACGACATCCTTTAGAGGAGTGAGAGTAAGATCATATTGACTACAATCAATCTCCTCTATTTGATGTTCTTTCATAATTTTTTCCAGTTCTTTTTTTCGTAAATATAAGTCTTTTCCATATAATACATAAATCATCGTGATACATCCCTTCTAATGTTTTATTTATGACCTATACCCATTTTATCTTCTTCGACTGTAACTGAACTTCTACCATCCAATAATGTGAGAATTAACTCATCTAATAATTCTTGGTGTGATGGTTGCACAGATTCCTTCATTTTTAACAACAATAAATCTTCTAATGCTTCCTGCGATTTAGAACTTTTGTAAAATGCCTGTTTCTGCTCATCGGAAAACGAATGCAGTAATTGATAAGTCTGTTCTAAATCTTCTTCAGGCGTCAGTTCCTTTGGCTGTGATTGCTCTTTTTGAGCTTGTCCCATCTCTTTTATTTGATTTTGTAAAGTTGTAATCATTTCGCTTTTTTCTCCATTGTGACGGGTTAAAAGCTCGTTATCTTCTTTTAATCTTTGCATTTCTTGATCTTTCTCTTGCTCTCTTGCAGTTAACTCATCAACTCTTTGATTCAAAGCAGTAATTTGTTGTTCTGCGTGATCGATCGTTGCACTTAATTCTCTTCTGTTTTCTTCAAGTTCCACTATCTTCTGATTTTTTTCTGCGATTCTCGCCTCTTGTTCCGCAACTAATTTTTCTAATTCCCTTATCTTTTCTTCTTGGTCTAATAATTGTTGGGCTCGAATATCATCATCGTTCGTCTTTTGATCTTCCACAGTTTGAGTTTCAGGTAAATCATTTGTTTTCGCTTGTTCTTCTATTTGTGTGTCTTGCTCATCTATTTTTTCAGATTGTTCTGAAGTAGTGCTGATTTCTACTTTTGTTTCTTCCAATTTTTCAGTTTCAGGTATATCACTTGTATCCGCAGTTTCTTTTAGTTCTGCATCTTGTTTACCATTTTTTTCAGATTGTTCTGTTGGAATGTTAACGTCTTGCTTTATTTCATCTTCAACTTTTGCTTGCTTTGCACCAGTGATATTTGCCTCTTGTTTTTGTTTTTTCACCATCTCTTCTTTCTCTGCTAAGAATACAGTAATTTCTATATTTAACTGTTGATCGATATGTCTTTGTAAAGACCGATTTAATTCATCCATTCGATCTTCGAATCTATTCTGTGCCTGTCTACAAGTGCTAGTTAATTCATGATATCCGTGTTCCATAGGATCAAATGGCATAGAAT
>USET01000114.1 GCA_900553765.1 uncultured Mycoplasmatota bacterium | reverse complement strand
ATGGGTTACATTTTAAAATTCTTTTGATTGCAAGAATGCTTCCTTTCCATGCTCCGTAAACTTGAATGGCTTCTTTTGCATAGTTGGAGCAAGTTGGAACATGCCTGCAATTTAAATGGAATTGACCTGGTATTCTTTGATATAAATCAATTCCATGTAGTAAGATATTTTTCATACGCATCACATATCTATTATACTAAAAAGGAGGGACATTGAAAATGTCCCGGTTTTGTTTTTTGTATCATCTAGAAGCATTTAAAAAAATATGGTAGAATGTTGATAGGATGTGAAAGTATGAATGATCAGTTGACAAGTAATGCGAAACGATTGATGTTGATTCATAATTCGAATGGAGTTCTTCGCATCATGATTTCGACATTCTTAAGTATATTTTTATTTCAAAAAGCAGGGTATGAACCGCTTGTTATTTTTAATATTATTTTGTATTGCGTCATGCCCCTTTCTTTCTATATTTTATCGAAATACGTGAACCAAAGAAGATTACTCGACGTTTACCGATTCGGAATATTCTTTTGTTTTTTATTTTCGATTTTTCTCGTCGTATTTCAAAAAGAATTAGCAAGCCACATCGTCTTTGTTGCCATTTTGTATGGAATTTCTAGTGGTCTTTATTGGTATGCCTACGATATTTCTACGTATCATTTTAACAATCTAGATCAGAGAATTCGATATCTCGGATATTCGAAAGCGATCGATAAGGTAGTGAATATTATTACACCGATTACTTTAGGTAGTTTGATTACTATGGGTTCTTATCACTACGTATTTATCATTATGACGATATTGACAGCATTTTTATTTTTGCTATCGTTATCTCTTCATATGCCAACTTCGAATATCAAAAAAGTTCAATTAAAAGAATACGAGAAAAAAGTTAGAGATAGCAAAGACTTGAAACGATTATATCGAATCGCTTTCGTAGAAGGGTTTAGTGGGAAAGCACTTACGGATATGGTATTTCCAATTTTAATATTTCTCGCATTTCAAAGTGAATTTTCTCTAGGGTCTTTGAATTCTATTTTTGCTATGATTTCAGCGATCGTTTCATATATCTTAGGAAAGAAAATACTAGGAGATAAGATGATGAAGATGACGGCTTTTTCTCTCATTGGACTCGCATGTAGTTCCGTCATTTACTTGTTTACACTTAGTCCGACGACAGTGATCCTTTATAATATTTGTTATTATTTACTAAATCCGTTAAGAGAATATGGATATTCTCATTATGCTTATAATATGATCGACATAGAAAATCTAAGCTCCTATAGTACAGAACACTTCGTCTTACGTGAGTTTGTTTTAGATATGGGAAGAGTCTGTTCCTTCTTGATTGTTTTTTTCGTTTTAGTGTTCGCACAGGATCAAGCGATTTATTATCAGTTGTTAGTATGCATTTTAACAGTGCCAACTCTTGCCATTTTGTATGATTTAGTAAAAGTGGAAGCGCACGTACAAGAAGTATTGAAAAAAAGAAAGTAGCAATTTAGACAAAAGGAATAGAATATGATAGAATGGGTACGGTGATCTTATGAAGATATTAGATAAATTAAAGATACAAACGGACAACGAACAACTTTATCGAACTGCTTTTACGCATACTTCTTATGCGAATGAAGAAAATGTCGAAAGTTACGAAAGACTTGAGTATTTGGGAGATGCAGTATTAGAAGTTATCATGAGTGAATATTTATATCTACATACTTCCTATGAAGAAGGGGTTATGACGAAGATGAGAAGCCAGTATGTATGTGAGAATGCTCTATACGAATATTCTCTTCGTCTCGGACTTAACGAAGAACTGCTCTTAGGAAAAGGAGAACTAGAACATGGCGGAAAGTATCGCAAGGCGATCGTCGCTGATATATTTGAGGCATTCACAGGAGCGCTTTATTTAGATCAAGGATTAGAGGTTGCAAAAAAGTTTATCTACGATACAGTGGTACCGATGATCGAAGATGAGAAAATCGATTTTTTCGATGATTATAAATCATTATTACAAGAGCAAGTACAGACGACAAAGAAGAGTTTGCAATATCAAATTGTTCATGAAGAGGGGCCAGCTCACAATAAGATTTTCACAGTCGTAGTCAAGATCGATGGGATTACTTACGGGCGCGGAACCGCGCATAGCAAAAAAGAAGCGGAGCAGGAAGCAGCGCGTGATGCTCTTAAAAAAAGTGTTGTGAAAGTAGAGACAAATGGTTGTCAAACAGAGTAAAAGATAGTATGATATTATGGGACTAGGAGGTGTACAACATGGGAAGAGCATACGAAGTAAGAAAGGCAAGTATTCAAAAAACTGGTGCAGCAAAAGCAAAGTTATATTCTATGTATGCACGTGAAATTTATCAAGCAGCTAAGAATGGTGGTACGGAAGAAGCAAGTAATGCAGTATTAAAACGTTTGGTGGAAAGAGCGAAAAAAGAGCAAGTTCCATCTGATATTATCAAACGTGCAATCGACAAGGTAAATAGTGGTGTCGATGAGAGTTATACGAGTGCTAGATATGAATTATTTGGACCAAGTGGATCTACTTTGATCGTAGATTGTTTGACGGATAATGTAAACCGAAGTGTATCAAATTTACGTGCTGCAATTAATAAAACGTCTGCTAAGATGGGCGCGATCGGAAGTGTCGCATATATGTATGATCATCTATGTATGGTTGGCGTAAAAGGTATGAACGAAGAAGAA
>USET01000113.1 GCA_900553765.1 uncultured Mycoplasmatota bacterium | reverse complement strand
AAAAATAAAAAGTGGATTGCAATCTTTGTAGGTATCGCAATCTTATTCGTTATTTTGATTTCTGTGATCTTGTTTCAGAAAGATAGTTCGGATTTTAAATTTAAAACGTTATCTAGTAATTGTGATAATTTTAACATATCAGGTAATATCGCATACAATGAAAAAAAGTCATCCATCTACATTGCCCACATTCAGTATTGTGGTGGAGAAGATCAAAATCAATATAGAAAAATAGAATGCACACTCTATGAGACAAACGATAATTTAGAGATGAAAATCGATTCTTTCAAATATGATAAAGATGCAC
The DNA here is from genome assembly GCA_900553765.1 of uncultured Mycoplasmatota bacterium. GTDB lineage: Bacteria > Bacillota_I > Bacilli_A > RF39 > UBA660 > Fimihabitans > Fimihabitans intestinipullorum. The sequence goes on along the minus strand of USET01000113.1, from coordinate 2,410 downwards.
CTATTACATTAGAGGAATTCTTGAAAACTGTTACGTTTACCGTAGATCAATACGCGAAAATATGTAAGGAATATTCGGAAAATAGTATGTTTTTATCGATTTCTGCAGAAGATCAAAATGGAAAAGTGACGATGTATAAAGTACCACTTTCTTTTCAAGCTTGTTCTAAATAACTCAACTTTACGTTGAGTTTTTTCAACTACTTCGTTATAGGAAGGTGAGACTCTTTTCATTATAATAAAGGTGGAGGGAGAAAATATGAGAAAGAAAATTATAATATTATTGTTACTCACTATATGTTTTGGTATGTGTGGATGTACGAAAGATGATACATTGAAAGAATTACCAAAACCAGAAGTGACGAAAGGAATTCGAGGAGAACAATTTGGAATTGATCAGAACATAAATGAAGAGACGATCGATCAATATCTTGGACGTAGCGATAGTGTCTATCGTGACATGAGAATGTTAGAAGATCCAGGTGATTACGAGGCGATTGGAGGAGATGCATATTTATCTGGATTTGTGGAAGGATTTGAAGCGATTCCATTTCCACTTGTTGTAAATGTAACAGGATTACCAGAAGAAGTGGGAGAAACATATACTGGAAAAACATTGTACACACTGACAGAAGATGGAAAATATCAGGCAAACTACGAAGAGTCGAAAGAAATTTTAGAATATTATTTTCCAAAGAATAAAAATATCTTTTTGATGTGTGGTGGCGGTGGTTACGCAGGTATGATGAAGACGATGTTGATCGAACTCGGATGGGATGAAGATAAAATTTACAATGTTGGAGGATACTGGTATTACGAGGGAAACCACAATATTTCCGTCAAAAAAGAAAATAAAGATGGATCTATTTCTTATGATTTTTGGAAGGTAACATATCACGATATCGATTTTGACTTATTACACGAGGTAGAAAAATGAGACGAATTGGAATCTGGTGTGTCTGTTTCTTTTTGTTCTTTTGCATCGTTGGATGTACAGTTCAACAACAGAAATTTGCTTTGGAAAAAGAATACTATGAGACAAGCGAGTTGGTAGAGTTAGATTTAAATACATACGAAAAACTAGTAAAAGAAAAAAAGAGTTTTTTACTGTTTATCTATCAACCCCTCTGTGCCACATCTGATACATTTGAAAAGATCGTAAAAGAATTTTCAAGCACTTATCAATTAACCATTTATCAAATGCCGTTTTCATTAGTGAAGGAAAGTAATCTAGAAAAGATTCAATATTATCCATCGTTTGTCATTTTTCACGAAGGAGAGGTAGTTGACTTTTTAGAAGCAGACAAAGAAGAGGATAAAGATCAATATAAAAATTTAGATGCACTTTATAATTGGGTTACAAATTATGTAACGATAGAAGAAGGTTCACAAACTGTAAACTCGGAAACGACAGAAGAGGAAAATCAGAAAGAAATAGAAAATATTGATTTACAGGATGTAGAATATAATTCAGAAAAAGTAAATATTTATTTTTTCTGGGGAAATGGGTGTCCTCATTGCGAAGAAGAATTTACCTTTTTTAACGAGATTGAAAAAGAATATAGCAAATATTATAATTTAAATACTTTTGAGGTCTGGTATGATGAAGAAAACGAAAAAATATTAAAAAGTTTCGCTCGAAAGATGAACGATCAGGTATCCGGAGTTCCGTATACGATCATTGGAAATCAAAGTTACATAGGATTCGGTGAAGAGGAGAAAGAAAAAATGATCGATGCTATTATATCGCAGCATAAAAATAGTTATGATGTATATTTTGATTTATTAGAAGAGAAATAGAGTTTAAATTATTGATATACAATAAAAGGGGTTGTCCAAAAGATAATCTCTTTTTATTTGTGATAATGGTTGTTTCTTTTTTTGTACGTGCAAATAGAATGAATTAGAACGTGAGAAAAAGTTTGCACTCATGTTCTAGAAAGGAGAGATAGCATGCAAAAAGGGCAAACAAGTAGACGCGGTGGTATTCAAGATTTGCTATGTCCATTTGAGTATGTAAAAATTACGCAAGGAGCAGGTGTAGGAAGTAAAGTAAGAATTAACGGAGTATTCCGTGTCGATGAAGCGTATGGACCGAGTGGAGAATACGTCAACGGGAAAATAGGATGTTATGCTACTTGTTATGGAGCACCATGTGGACAATATGACTATATTCCATGTGGACCGCTGATCAAATGTAACGCAGATGGAAGTGGTGAAGATCCTAATGCGGTATTATATGTAGGTAACTATTGGAAATGTAATACAATCTTCACAGTATTAGCAGTAGAAGGTCCAAGTGCTGGAGCTGCAAATGGTGTCGCAACCCTTCAAGCGGATGGAGTAAACTTCCGAATTGATTGTGGTGTTTTATACGAAGTTAGTGATCAGTAATATTATATGTAAGTATT
>USET01000112.1 GCA_900553765.1 uncultured Mycoplasmatota bacterium | reverse complement strand
TGTACGATCTTTTTACCAAAACATCCAGTGATTCATCCGGAATTAGGAAAATGTATTCAAGCGGAAGCTGAATTTGATTACGAATCACTGATCGACGAATGTGTCGAAAATATCGAGACGATTTCTTCTTTCGATCAGGAAGAAACAGAGATGGCTGATTTGTTATAAGCCAAAAATTGGTAGTAGAAAAATTGTATGAAATTACCGAATGTACACATTCTATTAGTGTACAGGAGGTGAAACTTATGAACAACAAAAATACAAATAAATTTGTTGTGCCTGGTGCTAAACAAGCTATCGAACAAATGAAATATGAAATCGCTAACGAGTTTGGTGTTAACTTAGGTCCAGATGCTACAAGCCGTGCAAACGGAACAGTAGGTGGAGAAATTACTAAGAGATTAGTGAAAATGGGTGAACAACATATCGGAAGCGCATCTAACTACCAATCTAAATAATTAACATTTCGTTTAATGAAAGACAGTTTCGCTACTGTCTTTTTTCGTCAAGTTTTGATACAATAAGACTAGGTGATTATATGAGATGTCCTAACTGTCATTCAAAATTGAGTGAGAAATCAATGATGTGTGTTCATTGTGGAAAGATCTTTCGTCTGATTGATGGAGAGCTGATAGAGGTAGAACAAAAAGAAGCATCACAACCGCTTCCGCCACTCGACTTTACGACATTGGATATGAATGGAAGTTATTTAAAAGCCAAAGATATTCCATTAGACGACCTGATGAAATATTTTGAGCAGAGTAAAAGAGAAACAGAAATTCATAGAGACTTTAGTTTGCCTGCATTCTTTTTCGGACCTCTATGGTATTGGTATCAGAATGAGTTTATTATGGGATTACTGGATTTTATTTTATTGATTCTTATCATGGTATATCTTCCTTGTCCTGTCTTTTGGAAGATGCTTGCTGCAAATTTATCCGTGTCGCTTCCTATTGCAGGTTTTTTATTTCTATATTTACCACATTTTTTACTATTTTCATTTTTTCAATTTTTCACAGCTTCAGCGATTAAAAAGAAGTTGATGAAGTGGAGATTCTCTCTTATGAAAAAGGTACATGCAAATGAGGATATTGGTTTATTTATGGTTCGTGTCGATCGTATTTGTAAAACAGGTGCTATCTATGTTGTTATTGGTATACTATTGATGACGTTAATTGTTGTAATGATATCATATTATTTTAGAATATTTTAATAGAATGATAAATTTTATTGTAAGTTACTGATTTTATGATAAAATGTTATTGAAGCTAAAGGAGGTTGTTTATGGAGACAAAATTGAAATGCCCAAAATGTGGAACACCTATTGATCCGAGAGGAATGATGTGTATTCATTGTGGATTGATGTTGGGACGAGATCGCCATGGGAGATTGAAATTTAAAGGATACGCCAAAGTTCCTCAGAAGATTGTGGCAGAAAAGCAACCAAAAGAAGAAGAAACGACAGTGCGTGTGGTAGAAGCCGATAAACCGAAAGTGAACCCTCAGAACAGTTATGAACAAAAGGATGCCTTTAGTACGGGAAATTTAAATCGACCGGAAGTGGATAAGAAGAGTTTTTTGAAAAAGAAAGCTCAAAATAAAGAAGGTTTGATCGTCGCAAAGGACGTCAAAATCAATGATGAATTAGCGGATCTTTATATGGGAGATCGAGGAGAAAAACTGCTTTCTCTTTCCATCAATATTCCAGCATTTTTATTTGGCCCTTTTTGGTATTTGTATCGAAAACAAATCTTTGCATGCGTGTTGTATTTCGCTTTATATTTTAGTGTATGTTATGTTGTTAATTTGTTTTTGCCAACGTTACCAATTCTCATAGTGACAATTTTATTTATGATTTTAAACTTATTTTTTGGTAATATGATTTATACTTTTTTTGTGAAATTGCACTTATTTTTTTATCAATTATTTCATTGGAAGATGAGTGCTGATAAGTTTATGAGTAATGTTGAAACGAAAGGTGGGACAAGTTTTAAATATGTCTTTTGGGGCATTTTAGCATTTGTTTTAATTTTATTCGCATATATTTATTTTTATCATCAAGGTGATATCATGATAGTAAAGGACTTTTTTCTATAATTCTTGAAATTTATCACATACTAATAATGGTGATGATATGAAGAAAAAATCAAAGTTTAAAGAAAAAATCAAAAAGGAGTATGAGCGAGGAATTCCTTATTTTAAGGAAGTCAAAGAAGCGCAAAAAGAAAAATAGCCTAGCTATTTTTTTTATCTGATATTAATATTTGATCGATAATTCCATATTCTTTTGCTTCCTCTGCGTTCATAAAGTTATCTCGATCTGTATCGTGTTCTATTTGTTTGATATCTTGCCCTGTGTTTTTGGATAATATTTTATTTAGTTTTTCTTTAAGATTTAAAATGTGTTCTGCGGCAATTTTAATTTCTGTTGCTTGACCTTGTAGTCCTCCACCACCAATTAATGGTTGGTGTATCATAATTTCTGAGTTTGGCATTGCAAATCTTTTTCCTTTTTCACCAGCAGTTAATAATACTGCTCCCATACTTGCTGCAAGTCCTACACATACTGTTTCAACTGGACATTTTATATAATTCATTGTATCTACAATTGCCATTCCATCTGTTATTGATCCTCCAGGTGAATTTATATAAAAATATATTTCTTTATCTGGATCTTCTGATTCTAAGAATAATAACTGAGAAACCACAAGTCCTGCTGTGACATCATTCA
>USET01000111.1 GCA_900553765.1 uncultured Mycoplasmatota bacterium | reverse complement strand
TCGCTTCGACATCGCGAGCAAGGTATGTCATAAGACCTGGAACGCGATTACTTACCGTATTGGATGATCCACCCGGGAATCGAATTAACTTAGTTTCAACACCTGTTAAATTCTTTACTTTATTAGAAATCAAATTTAAATCTTGATAATAAGCTTCTTTACTAGCATATATCGTTTGATATCGATGTGTATAAGTATGAAGTCCTATACTATGACCTTCTCTATATGCACGTGTAATCATTGGATCATACGCTGGATTTACACCTGTCACAAAGAAAGTCGCTTTTACATTATACTTAGCTAAAATATCTAACAAACGTGCAGTATGAGGTCCTGGACCATCATCAAATGTAAGATAGATCGTCTTCTTTCCAGGAATCGTCGTGACGTTCTTTTTATAGACTTTGACAGTTCTCGCTGCCGATGTTTGGTTTCCAGACTGATCTGTCGCAGTATAAATCACTTTATACGTTCCTGGTACTTTAGTATTTACATTTCCACTGACAACGATATTAGGAGTAAGATCTCCATCGCAATCGTCCATTGCATTCATTCCAGGATCTCGATAAGTACTTCCAACCAGTAAAGACATCGTTGGATTTCCTTTATATGTTAAAGATGGAGGAATTTGGTCTACTTTCTCGTATGGAACTTTTTTTAAAGTTTCATTTCCACTCGAATCACGAACGGAAAATACAAGATTTCTTCGATCTTCACTTTACTAGTTAAATCTCCATCATACTGATCGATTGCTCGATACTGATATTGTTTTAATTTTCCATTCGGGCAGACTTGTAATTTCTCCCCTTCCACTAGCAATTCTGGCTTTTTTCTATCTTCTACGACTACTTTAATCGCAAGCTTTTTCGTTTTACCATCTTTCTTAACTTGATAGAAAACGTGATAAGTTCCTATTCGATTGGTATCTACATCCCCTATTTTATCTACTTTTAGTGCTTTACAATGAAAAAAGTTTCCATAGCAGGCATTTACCTCAGGAGCATTATATTTACTTCCCACATCCACATTTAAAACTGTTTTCCCATCTACTGAAAAATGAATTTCTCGATATCCAGCAATAACACCAGTCATAATAGCAACTAAAATCAAACAGAAAAATCCAAATAACAATAAACCCTTTTTCTTCATACTTGTCCATCCTTACTTCTTTTTTAGTATACCACATTTCATCATAAATTTGACAAATATATCTCATTCTGTTAAAGTAAAACCTACTTTTGAAGGGGAGATTGAGATGGAAACGGAAGCTAAGAAAATCAGTAAAATAGAATTGCAAATAGAAGAAATCGAAGAACAAGAACGATCATTAAAGCGAAAAAAAGAAACTCTAATTTTAGAAAAAAGTTTATATCAGAGAAAATTAGAAAACATTCTCGCTGAAGCGCTACGTAAAACAGAAATCAAACTGACGTTGGAACGACCTAAAGTACGGGAAAACCACTATGCGAAAGCCTTATTACATCAATTTATACAAAAAGGAATCGATTCTGCATACATTACCAGCACGAGTAATATGAGAAAACAAATAGAAGCTATGTCATACGAGGATCTAATCTATCATTTATTAGAAATTTATTTATGCTATGATTTCGATCAACTATATCATATGAAATACAATACAGGTGCAACTTATCTCGTACCCGCCACTTTGAGTTTCAACCGTCTAGAATTAGAGAAACTAGATCAAATTTGTGAACTAGGACTAGATACTGTACTACACCCAGATCAATTCATTAAAATTGCACTAGAACAATCAAATGTATTTCAAGCTTATCATCAGCTTTCACCAGAAAACCAAAATGTTTTATTAACATATCTGCTCGAATATTTCGACCTTTTAGTAAGTGTAGCAATTAAATATCCAGAACGAGAATACCGAATGATGACACCTAATTGTAAATACGATTTAAAAACACAGTTTGAAACGTATTACAAAAAACACCAAAGTCACAACATCCAATTACAGACAAATTACTTAGGCGCATTTCAAAATCAAACGCTTAAAAAAAATGATAATCCATATGATCACCAAACAATCTCTATCTCGTATTGTACAAGCCAAGAAGAAATCCAGCTTGCGACAAATAAAGGAAGTCGGCACAGACATGGACAAGATGATGCATCAGTATTTGTAGAACATAGTTTAAATAAAAACTATAAATTATTTGCCGTATGTGATGGGGTAAGTAGTTCTAAGAATTCACAACAAGGTAGTAAATTCGTTACAGAACGCTTAAGTTCTGCATTCCAACAAATTCCAGTATCCTACTTCGAAGAAATAGATCAAATGCCAAAACATAATATGGAAGAAAGTAGCCTGATCAATGAAATTGCGCTTATTGTCGCACAAATAGAAGCAGACGTTTCTAGGCAAAGATTAGGACAAACCACTCTATCTTTTGCAGTCGTTACAAAAAAACATACGCTGATTTACCAAGTGGGAGATTCTAGCATCTATATTGCAAAAAATGGGGTTGCTAAAAAAATGACAACGGAGCAAACTCTTACATACGAGCTTTTTAAAAAGAATGGACAAACGCTCGAAGGAATCGAAGCAGAAGAAATTCGAAAATTCGATCCATACGCTCATACAATTACAAATGCGATTGGAACAGATCAAAACTATTTATTAAAACCTGAGCAAATTATTTCAAATCATGATTACGATTATATGATGTTATGTAGCGACGGGGTTACAAATCCGATTCCTACATTACAGTTATATCAAATATTACCACAATATCCAAAAGCAGATCAA
>USET01000110.1 GCA_900553765.1 uncultured Mycoplasmatota bacterium | reverse complement strand
AGTATTTCTATTTTTTAAATGATCGACAATTTGTTGAGACTCAGAATAAGCACGTGGTTCTAATAAAATCATTTTTGTTCCACCATCATTTTCACTTAATGCTTCTTCTGGTTTTAGGTTGTAGTATTCATCTCCACTCCCACTATTTGTATATGCATCATCACCATCATTTAACCATTTTTTTAAATTTAGTCCCACTTTTTTTCCTCCTTTGTGCGCTACCCTGCACTTTACTATACTTCATTTTACCACAAAAAAAAGAAAAAAGAAATCCTTTTTTATATTTTTCCTCTTTTCCTTTAATCTACCACTTCATATTTAATTTTTCCATTATCATTTGTAATCTTAATTTGTAAATCATCTGGAAACTTTTCCTTTGTTTTAGGGTTTGTAATATCTTTATCGACAAGTCCGGCCTGTTTTAAATCTAGTAACGATATATAAAGTTCCTCCCCAACCGCTGGCAATTCTGGTATGTGGTCAGCTCCCCAATTTTTTGCAGCTGTTTTAATATTGTTAATTTGCTCTTCATAACCATCTTCACGAATTTGTTTCATCGTCTTATCAATCGTCGGGACAACGAACAGTGCTAAAACCCCAAGAACGATTACGACAGCCATCAATTCAATTAGTGTAAATCCTTTTTTCATAAGCTCACCCATCCTAATTTCATTATAAAGGAAAATAAAAAAGATTTCAACCGAAACCTTTTTTACTTTTTACGATTAGGCTCAATCATAAATACATTACAATGGTTAAAGTTTGCAATCTTCAAATATTTTTTCATCTCCAATAAATTGAGACTCTTAATTTCATCGTAATCGTCATCTATCACGTACCCATACATATTGATATTGCCCATGACTTTTCCATTGATTGCTCGTATATCATCTGTCATATAAACATATGAACTCCAATAAACTCGTTTCTTACGTTCTAAATCTTCCTTTTCTATCTCGAGATTTTCTAATTCTTCTTTGATTGCTTTCAACAATAGATCCGGATACTTAGTCTCAGCAGACATCATATAAACGATGTGTTGATCCGTTCGTACACTTGCAACATCTAGCTCCTCTGTTAAAATTCCTTCTTTTAACATTTTCTCGTGAAACAATGAAGTTGTTCCAAACTTTACGTTAAATAGAATATCCATGTAAATTAAGAACTTGCGCAAATCCAAATCTTTCATACGTGATATATTCATTTTATAGTTGAGAGAAATCTTTGGTATTGTAATATCCATTTCGATCTTTCCAAATTCATTTTTACATTGATCTGGTTCATTATATTTTTTATAAGTGATTTTAGGAACTTCTTTTTGTTCTTTCTCCTCTTGATTATTCGTGATGATCGAAATCACTTCTTTTGGATCGACATTTCCAGATACGACGACGAACATATTCGAAGGATGGTAAAACGTATGATAACAATGATATAAATCTTTTCGTGTTGTTTTCTTTACAGATTCTACTGTACCACCAATATTATATCGGACCGGATGTTTTACAAACGTCTGTAGTAAACTTCCACTTCGCAATTTAAAATATGGATTATTTTCATACATTCCTAGTTCTTGAATGATAATTCCTTTTTCCTTCTCGACTGTTTCATCTGTCATATATGGATTCTGTACAAAATCTAACAGATAATTGATATTTTCTTTAAAGTGATCTGGCCCAGAAAATAAATACGTCGTTTTCGTATTAGATGTATATGCATTCGTCATTGCTCCTCGATCTTCGAAAAACTTCATCGGGTCAATGCCATCTTCCTGTTCAAACATTTGATGTTCCAAAAAATGAGCAACACCTAATGGAACCTTGCACATCTTTTTCTTTCCATTGACACTAAATTCTTCTACATTCGAACCAAAGTTTGTAGAAAACGTCGCATAAATTCCATTTCCATTTTCTTTTGGAATCACATACACTCTTAGTCCATTTGAAAGTGTCTCTTCGTAAACTGTCAAATCTAAATTATTGAGTGGTCGTTTCTTCATGAGACTTCTCTCCTTCCAATAGATAAATGGTATCTAGTCTTACTTTTGAAGCAAACTCCACAACCATTTCTTTCGTAAGTTTCAATACTTCTTTTTCTTTCACTTCCAATGGATCATTATGTAAGTATTCTTGTGCCATCACAAGAGAAATCAGATCGTTTGGAGAATCTTCTATTTCCTTACAACTAGCTAGATACATCGTGATATATTTCTCTATTTCTTCTTCTTTTACATCTCCAAGTGCAATTTTTTTCATTTCCTTGCGAATCAATTCCGTCGTTTTTTTGAAACGATCTTTATCGATTCCCGCTTGGATATAGAGTAAGTTATCTACTCCGCTTGCAGAAGAATAGATGCTATAACACAAAGAATGTTTCTCTCGAACTGTTTGATACAATCTCGAATCTCCACCCCCTCCGAGGAGATGATTGTAAAGTCCCATGACATACTTACGCTCATACTCGGTCGGATGATCAAGTTTACATCCTATCATTAAAATACTCTGTGTAATATCTCGCGACTCTTTTGTAATTTTACATCTTTTTCGATACTTGTTATGCGTAATCATATGACTCTTCCCTGGCTTCTTAATCGTCTTGATATGAAACTCAGATAAAAGCATATTTTTTAATTCTTCTCCATTCACATTTCCACATACAAATATGTCGACTAGGTCACTCTTCATAACGCTTTCGTAATATTCGTATAAACTTTGCGGTGTAATCTTCTCTAAATCTTCAAGTGCTCCACAAGGCATACAAGCATACGTTGCATTCTCCTCCATCGATTGCAATAATCTACGTTTCGCATATCTCGTTGGATTTTCATCATATGATTCGATTGCAGCCTTTAGTCCTT
>USET01000109.1 GCA_900553765.1 uncultured Mycoplasmatota bacterium | reverse complement strand
GTCAATACGACGTGACTCATGACGCTCTGTACCAATGACACAGAGTCCACCAAGTTCTTTTACTTCATCAGTTAATTTAATGTCTGTTCCACGACCAGCCATGTTAGTAGCGATCGTAACTGCACCTTTTTCTCCAGCCTTCGCAATAATTTCAGCTTCACGTGCATTATTCTTTGCATTTAATACTTCATGTGGAATATTCTTCTTTTTGAGCATAGAACTAATTAATTCACTAGTTTCTACGGCAACTGTACCAACCAACACTGGTTGTCCTGTTTTATGACGCTCTACAATTTCATTTACGATCGCCTTGTATTTTCCCTTTGCTGTTGCAAAAATCAAATCTCCATAGTCTTTACGAATCACAGGCTTATTCGTTGGAATACAAATAACATACATGTTGTAAATGTCTCTAAACTCTTCCTCTTCTGTCTTCGCTGTTCCTGTCATACCAGCTAACTTATCATACATTCTAAATAAGTTTTGGAACGTAATCGTAGCAAGTGTTTTCGTTTCCTCTTGAATTTCGACACCTTCTTTTGCCTCGATTGCTTGATGTAATCCATCAGAATAATTTCGTCCTTGCATCAAGCGTCCAGTAAATTGATCTACGATGACAATCTTACCATCAGCAACGACATAATCCACATCGACTTTCATTGCATAATTCGCTCTTAAAGCCTGATTGATATGATGAACTAAGTTTGTGTGTTCCATATCATAAATATTATCAACACCGAATGCTTTCTCTGCTTTTGCAATTCCCTTTTCATCTAAAGTAACTGCCTTTGTCTTCTCATCATAGATATATCCGTCATTTTCCTTCAATGATTTTACAAAGCGATCTGCTTGTGTATATAACTTTGCAGACTGCATTCTTCCTCCAGAGATAATCAACGGAGTTCTAGCCTCATCGATTAGAACGGAGTCAACTTCGTCGACGATTGCAAAGTTTAACTTACGTTGTACGCGAGATTCTGCATTGACTACCATGTTATCACGTAAATAATCAAATCCAATTTCATTATTGGTAGAATACATAATATCGCACTGATATGCTTCTCTTTTTTCCTGTGAAGATAATTCTCTATAGTTTACTCCAACTGTCAATCCTAAGAATCGATAGATATTTCCCATCCATTCCGCATCACGTCCAGCCAAATATTCGTTTACTGTAATAATATGTACTCCTTTTCCAGTTAAAGCATTCAAATATGCTGGCATCGTAGAAGTAAGCGTCTTCCCTTCTCCAGTTTTCATCTCAGCAATATTTCCGTAATGGATTGCAAGCCCACCAAGAATTTGTACATAATATGGTTTTTCACCAATCACACGGAATGCCGCTTCACGTGCTACCGCAAACGCTTCCACTTTGATATCTTCTAGTGTTTCACCATTTTGTAAGCGCTCTTGGAATTCTTTTGTTTTCGCTTTTAATTCTTCATCACTTTTTTCACTCATTTCAGCATCTAATTTTTCTATTTCATCAGCTATTTTCTGAAACTTAGTTAATTCTTTATACTCATGATCAAAGACTTTTTTTAAAAAGTTCATTTTATCATCCTTTCTAACTCAACTTATATTTTATCAAATTATTCTTAAAAATCATAGTGAAAATTAGGTGAAATAAGAAAAAAGGACGAATTCGTCCTAATTTGTTTCTATCATTCCGTATCCGCCATCTTTTCTCTTGTATAAAATACATACTTCTCCTGTATCGGCATCTTTAAATACAAAGAATTCATGTCCGATCAAGTTCATTTGAAGAATTGCTTCTTCTTCACTCATTGGCTTCATCTCTATTTTTTTACGTTTTACAACAGTTTCCTCCGGCTCATTTTCTTTCACCTAATTTTCACTATGATTTTTAAGAATAATTTGATAAAATCGATCATGCTAGGTTTTGTTGCTTTCTTTTGCATTCTCGTTTTGTTTTTTCTAATCTGTCTTTCGATCTTATCACTTACTAAGTCAATTGCTGCATATAAGTCTTTGTTTCTCTCTTCTCCACGTAAAATCATTTTTTTCGCTGGAATTGTAACTTCTACAATTTGGTCAATTCCTCGTATACGAACTAACACATTTGCGGTAAGAGAGCCAGGATTTTCAAAATACTTATCTAACCTACCTATCTTCTCCTCAACATATTTTCTGATTGGCTCGGTAATCTCTACTTTATTACCACGAATATTAAATTTCATAGCATCAATCCTTTCTAACCATATTATAACATATTTTATAGAAAAACAATATGTTTTTTTATGTGAATTTATGCCTTAAAAAAGATAAGAAAAAAGCTACTTTTATACCAAAGCAGCTTTAATCTCTACAACGTTCTTCGCTTGTAGACCCTTATCCGTTTGAACTAGTTCAAAATCGACATATTGTCCTTCGACTAACGTTTTAAATCCGTCTGATAGTATTGCGGAATAATGAACAAAAATGTCCTCTCCATCTTTGTATTCGATGAAGCCATAACCTTTATCGTTATTGAACCATTTTACTTTCCCACGCACAATTAACATCTCCCTTCTAGCATCCTCCCTGCACTACCACTATACCGTAAACCAAACCACTTATGCAATGAAATTCACCCGACAAAAACCGACAAAATATTTTTTGATTGATCTCAGTAGCAGTGGCAAGTTCTATTCTACTATAAGTTTAGGTAATTGTATCTCGATTTGTCTCAAAGTACACTTTCTATGTTCGAGGATAAAATGAGACAATTTTTCTTATATTTGGTGCAAACACGGTATAAAGACAAATAAAAAAAGGAGAATGAATTAAACATTCTTCTTTTTGTTATCAATGGAATTAGAAACAATTACAATCTGGTGAAACCTGTTCGCATTGATATTCTTCTGGTTTTGTAACTTTGGGT
>USET01000108.1 GCA_900553765.1 uncultured Mycoplasmatota bacterium | reverse complement strand
GCCAAAGGCTGCCAAACGGACGCCACAAGCTGCCACGCCGTGCGCGAGCCATTGCCGCAGCCTCCGAGACCGCTAAATTCGCGGCACATCAATCAAGATGCAATTAAATATTAAACGATTATGGAACAAAGGAAAAAAGAACAGGACGTTCTGGTCGTCAAGGAGATCCTGGATTTTCACAATTCTGTGTATCTTTCGAAGATGATTTGATGGTACGATTTGGAACAGACCGAGCAAAAGCTTTATTACAACGTGTTGGTTTTTCAGATGATATGTCAATTCGAAATAAGGCGTTATCAAGTTCGATTGAATCAGCACAACGCCGAGTAGAGGGAAATAACTTTGATATTCGTAAAACTTTATTACAATATGATGATGTCATCAATAAACAAAGAGAAATTATTTATAATAAGCGAAATGAAATATTAGATAGTGAATCTATTAGTGATACCATTAAAGAGACGATTCACAATCATATTGAAGATTTAGTACACGAACATATTATGCCGGAAGGACATTTAACTGAAAAAGATCTTTCAGAGATTGTCGAAGCAGTGAATGAAAACTTGTTGCGAAAAGATATGAAAGTGGATGAGATCGAAAATATGGATATACCAGAAGTGGTTGATTATATTTTTAATCGCGTAGATCAAGAGTACGTAGATAAGATGAGTGAAGTTCCAGATGATATTCGAAACGAGTTTGAAAAAGCAGTTGCGCTTCGCGTAATCGATACTCATTGGATGGAACATATTAACACAATGTCGCATTTACGTGAAGGAATTCACTTAAGAGGATATGCACAAGAAGATCCATTACGAGCTTATACAACAGAAGGTTATGAATTATTTGATCGTTTGCTATATACAATAGATAAAGAGACAACGATTTACTTACTTCGTGCCGAGGTAAGACAAAATACAGAACGTAAAGAAGTTGCCAAAGGTGAAGCTGTGAGGGACCCGCAGAAAGAAAAGAAACGGCAACCAAAGAAAGTAAAAAAGGTAGGCCGCAATGATCCGTGTCCTTGTGGTTCTGGTAAAAAGTACAAACAATGTTGTGGAAAGTAGGGGGAAAATGGAAAAAAAATATCAAATAGGAGATACAATACAATTTCAAAGTGGTGCATTATTTACAGTGGCAGGTAGTGTTTTATATGAAGAAAAAAATATGTTGTACCTTGTTAGTACAGATCAATATGTATTACCAATGATAGGGATTGTAGAAGAGGAAAATGGTCAAGATAGAATTGATGTTTTAGATGTAAAGGCTCCTGAAAATCAGGAGAGTTTGAAAGAGTTGATAGAGTTGTTTCAAGTAGAAGCAAAAGATATGATTAGAAGGAGTGTAGATGATGTCAAGGAAGTTTAAGTGTGTGCCTATAGAAGGAAATAGTAACTATGTAGTGAAGGTGTATTGTCAGCACGAAAAAAGAATCAATGAAGAACTAGCAAAACCAGAAACCGGATTTGGCTGGCAAAGAAGAGATAGAATTGACTATAGCAAAATGGCAATGCAAGAAACACACAAGATAATAGATGAAAACCAAACTGGTGTAGAGAATATAAGAGATTATATATATTATGAAAATAAGATTTTAGAAAACACACCTTGGAATGAAAGCGCATTTAAAAACATGTTATTAACTACTATATCTGTCATTGCTACTGCGACAATTTTTGATCTTATTTTTTCACTGCAGGAACATGAAATTTTGATGATGTTTCTTTTAATGGGAGGTAGTAGTGCAACATTAGGATCTATGAAGGAAGCATGGAAACAAAATGACACGACTAAAAGAAGAAAAGCTTTGCAAAATGCGATAGAAACGTTAAAGAAATTTGAATTTGAACAATTAGGTCAAGAAAAAGAAGGGGCTTCTAAGACAAAATAGATAAAAGGAGAGTGAATTAGAATGACAGAGAGTAAAAAATTGGTAGCGATTATAATAGCGATAATAGTAGTTGTCGCAGGGGCTATAGGGATTAGTTATATAGGCAAAGAACAAGAAAAAAAATTGATGCAAAAATATAAAGATTTGGTCAATTCAAAAGAAACAGAAATTATTTATTTAGGAAGAGCTGGATGTTCATATTGTCAACAGTTTACTCCAATTATGAATGAGATGAAAGAAGAATATGATATTGATTATACTTATATTGATACAGATGAATTGTCTCAGTCAAATCTATCTGATTTGTTAAAAATGTTGAATGTCGATGAAACACAGTTTGGAACTCCACATCTTTCAATTGTAAAAGAAGGAAAAGTTTTAGGAACACAGATGGGATATACCGATAAAGAAGGGTTATTCAATTTCTATAAAGAAAATGGTATCTTAGGTGAAGATGCTGTACTAAAAACTGATGATGAGTATTTAACAAAGATTGATTTTTCAAAATATAGAGAATTGATTGCTGAGGACAACTCTGAAAAATCAATTATCGTATTGGGACAAACAGGTTGTAGTGCATGTAATTCTGCACGCCCAGTTCTCTCTAATATTGCTCAATTATATGGGATTACAATTAATTATTTGAATATTACAGATTTAAGTGAAGAAGAATCATCAGAATTAATCGGTTCTTTTGAAGAATTACAAGATGATTTTGGGACACCGTTTACGTTGATTGTACAAAATGGAAAAATTGTCGATACACAATCAGGATATTTAGACGAAGCAACTTTTGTTACATTCTTTCAAGAAAATGGTTTGATTGAAGAATAGTTGATTTAGGAGGTAACTATGAATTTATCAACATTAAGTCCGGCAAAAGGTTCTAAGCAGAGCGACAACTTTAGAAGAGGTCGTGGACATGGATCAGGAAACGGAAAGACAGCAGGTAAGGGACACAAGGGTCAGAAGGCTCGTTCAGGTGCTCCACGTCC
>USET01000107.1 GCA_900553765.1 uncultured Mycoplasmatota bacterium | reverse complement strand
AAGTACTGATAAAATTGTCTTAGAAAGTTTAAATCTCTTGGATACTCATCTTTTACTTCCAAGTATAGGTATTCTAAGTGATTTTGATTTCCTTTATATATTTTAACTCCCATTTGTTCTGAAAAACGGATATGCTCTTGCAGTTTGGGAGAGAGTTGTTCAAATAACGTGTAATAAGGGACATTTAATTTTAACTCTGCTTCATATCTAGGAAGTAGAGATTCAAAGTAATGATTGTATCCCATATGAAAGTAACCGTTCTTTTTAAGCGCATCAAATGTTGCATCATAATTGGCGATCGGTGTTTTTGTTTTTTCGTTTATTTGATATCGCATTCGCTCGATCATTGGTGCGATTTTGACTGCGATAATATCTTTCTTTCCGAGATATTTTTTTATTTCCTTCGTAAAGATAGAAATAAGTTCCGTATTATTGTAATCGATTAAAAATCCACGTGGGACTGTTGCGTACTTAAATCCACCAAGTTTTTCAACGAGGACTAAAGTAGCGCCATATATATTACTACGTTCATCGACGAGACCTAACAGTAAAGATTGATATTCTTGATGACTCATGGCAAGAGCGTATTCGCTTGTCTGATACATGCTTGTCTTCTGAAAAGCATCGATAAATAGATTAAATTCCTCTGTCGATAATTCTTTAATAGACATTGCCCCTCATCCTCTCTTACAAAAATATTATATCACGGATTATATAAAACATAAAGATTAGAACGAGAAAAAAAGCCTTTTTTCATTGTCTTTTTGTCGAAATTAAAAGATATCTATCATATGTTTTTTTGTCAAGAAAATGTCTGTATATTAACAAAGAAAAAGAATAATGTTATAATGAAGTAGGAAGGTGAAAACATGTTTGAGAACAAGAAAATTTTTATCTTAGGAATGGCGAAAAGTGGTTTTGAAGCAGCGAAATTACTTGCGACGAGAAACAATAAAATTTTGATCACCGATCAAAAAGAACAAAAAGAAGAACATGTGAGTGAACTGAAACGATTAGGTGTTGAGTATATCGTGACAGAACATCCTGAAGAAATTTTGGATCAAAGTTACGATGTTTTGATTAAAAACCCCGGAATTCGGAAGGATCACGTATGTGTGGAAAAAGCGAGAAAGTTAAAAATTCCAGTGATTAACGAAGTGGAAATGGCAGCAAAATTACTTCCGAAAAATGTACACATCATTGCAGTTACTGGATCAAATGGTAAGACAACTACTGTGACGATTACGTATGAAATTTTAGCTGCGATGGGATTCCCAGTTTATCTTGTTGGAAACATTGGAACGCCCCTTTCTAGTATCGTCAATCAGATAAAAGAAAACGATATGATCGTAATTGAAGTGTCGGATCACCAGTTATGTGATATGTATGAGTTTCATCCGAATATTGCGGTACTTACCAATTTAAGTGAGGTGCATCTCGATTTTCACGGAGATTATAAAACTTATAAAAACGTGAAGAAAAAACTATTTCAGAATATGACAACTCATGATATAGCAATTTTAAATCACGATAATTATGACGTTATGGAATTGACAAGCGATCTAAAATGTAAGAAATTATATTTTTCTGGAACACAACAAAAAGATTGCTATGTAATGAATGGTTATATTTGGTATCAAGACGAAAAAGTGATAGCTCTAGATGACATACGCGTGCAAGGAATGCATAATTATGAGAACATCATGTGCGCTATTTTAGTTGCGGCACAATATGGACTCGATCGAGAAGTTATTAGAGAAGTATTAGGTAACTTTGGCGGAGTAGAACATCGCATAGAATATGTGAGAAAACTTCACGGAAGAACATTTTACAATGATTCGAAGGCGACGAATAACAAATCGACAGAAATCGCATTGGATGCTTTTACAGCTCCAACCATTGTCTTGCTAGGAGGATTGGATCGAGGACAGTCATTCGATGAGCTAGAACCTCATATGGAACATGTAAAACATGTCATTTGTTATGGTGAGACAAAAGACAAAATTAAAGCATTCTGTGATCGAATCAAAAAGGATTGTATCGTCTTAGATGATTTAGAAGAATCAGTCAAGGCGGCATATAATCTTTCCGATGAGGGAGACGTAATCTTACTTTCTCCTGCTTGTGCTTCATGGGATCAATTTGAAACATTTGAAGAAAGAGGAGAATTATTTAAAAAAATCGTAGAAGAATTAAATTAAGGAGGAAGAGTATGACAAAAATTAAAGATATTATAGGAAGAGAAATATTAGATTCAAGAGGAAATCCAACAGTAGAAGTAGATGTGATTTTGGAAAACGGAATCATCGGTCGCGCAGCAGTACCATCTGGAGCATCTACCGGAGAAAGAGAAGCGTTGGAACTTCGCGATGGAGATAAAAATCGTTATTTAGGAAAGGGAACTTTAAAAGCAGTTCACAATGTAAATACCGACTTAAAAGAGGCGATTGTCGGAATGGACGTAGAAGACCAAGAAGCCATCGATCGTAAGATGATCGATTTAGATGGAACTGAGACGAAGAGCAAATATGGTGCGAATGCGATTTTAGGAATTTCACTTGCATCATTAAAAGCGGCAGCGCAAAATGCTAAGAAACCTCTTTATCAATATGTAGGAGAAGGAAGAACACTTCCAGTGCCAATGATGAATATCATCAACGGAGGAGCACATGCGGATAACCGCTTAGACTTCCAAGAATTTATGATTATTCCACAGGCAGATACATTTAAAAAGAGATTGCAAATTGGAGCTGAAGTATTTCATAATCTAAAGAAAGTTTTAAATGAAAAAGGACTTGCTACAGGTGTAGGTGACGAAGGTGGATTTGCACCTAACTTAGATAGCAACAGCGAAGGGTTCGAACTAATTATGGAAGCTATTAAAAAAGCTGGTTATGAACCTGGAGTGGATGTCAAACTT
>USET01000106.1 GCA_900553765.1 uncultured Mycoplasmatota bacterium | reverse complement strand
AATAAACCACCACGCATAGCATTTGTTCCCATATTTGCATAAGGTGCCATTGAAAAATAAGGGTTGTAAAAGTTCATAGGCATACTCCTTTCTAAATTATTATATGTTTTTTGAGAAAAATTGTTTTCTATTTTTGGAAATTATGTTATAATTTACTATAGTAAAAGAATAGGAAGATAGGCAGGTGTTTTTATGGCAAATAAACCAATCATATTTTGGCCTTGCATTCTTGTATATAGAGTGGTTTATTACGCTTATGTTGGAACAAAAGTAACAATACACTGTGTCTTACAGTTAATACGTAATTTCTTGAGATACCTATTGATTGGATTTATTGTTTGTTGTGAAGGGGTATATCAAATTGTACATATGATTGGAATGATATTATTTCATTTCTGGAAGTATGTATATTTTGGAATATTAGCGATTGGTTTAGCAGTTCAGATCGGGTATTTATTCTTATACGATCATACACTACGTAAATTTGTTATGATCATGATTGCAAATCATCAAGAGAGACTTGCAAGAAAAGATCGTAGGTTACGTGAGTTAGAAGCTCGCCGTCGTGAAAAAGAAGCATTAAAAGAACAGACGAGGTTACATAATTTATCTGTTGTAGAAGAAGCACAACGGATTGCTGAAGAACAACGTAGAGAAGCGGAAGAGTCAGAATTAAAAAAGAAACAATTTATCGAGGGGTTGGAAGACGAAGCTGCAGTTGAGGCGATGTTGGAAGCAAAACCAAAAAAGACTTTCGCCCAACGATTAGAAGCTTTTTTTGCAGCTATTGGAGCACTACCTTCTAAGATCAAAAAGGTGTTAAATAGTCCGATTGGTGCAGAGAAAAAAGCTTTGCGTGAAGCAGAAAAACATGAAGCATTGCTGATCGATTTGTCTAAGGAATCTGGAGAAAAAAGCGATAAGAAAATTCTCTTCGAATACGTCGCAAAAAATGAAGACGGAAAGATTGTCAAGGGATATTTTGAGGCTTTTTCTAAATTGGAAGTTCATTCTTTCTTGATTAGTCAAGGTTTTGAGGTTTACAGCATTCGCAGTAGCAAATGGATTACATTTTTGCATGGAGATACTGGGTTCGGATCCGTTAAGATTAAGACGAAGGATCTTATTTTCTTCATTACACAATTATCTACTTACATTAAAGCAGGAATTCCGTTAGTAGATAGTTTAAAAATCTTGACGAGACAGTATAAAAATCCTGGATATCAGAAAGTTTTCCGTACGATGATGTACGACCTGACAATGGGAGACAGCTTTAGTACAGCGCTAGAAAAACAAGGGAAGGCGTTCCCTGGACTTTTTGTCAACATGGTAAAGTCGAGCGAGTTAACTGGAGAACTTCCGGAAGTACTAGATGATATGGAAGAGTATTATACACAGACCGAAAAGACGAAAAAACAGATGATAAATGCACTGTTATATCCATGTATGGTATTATTTGTTGCGATTGTTGTTATCATCTTTATCATGGTGTATGTCATCCCACAATTTGTTGAAATTTATTCAAGTATGGACCCAACTGCAATTCCAGCGTTTACTTTATGGATTTTGGATTGTAGCCATTTCTTACGAGACTACGGAGTCTTTATCTTGATTGGAGTTGTTATATTCTTTATTATATACATTTACTTATTCAAGAAAGTACAACCGTTTAGAAAATCAATGCAGACAGTACTTATGAAGATTCCTGTATTGGGAGATGTCGTAATTTATAACGAAGTAACATTGTTTACAAAGACACTTGGTTCTTTAATGGCGCACAACGTATTTATTACAGACAGTATGGAAATTTTGAATCGAATTACATCGAATGAAATTTATAAAGAGATGATCAATAAAACATTGCAAAATCTATCGACCGGGGAAAGCATCTCAGCATCATTTAAAGGACATTGGGCTTTCCCAGTGCCAGCGTATGAAATGCTTGTAACCGGAGAAAAAACTGGAGAACTTCCAGAAATGATGCAAAAAGTATCATCTTATTACCAAGAATTGCACGAGACAGCAGTAGCTCGTATTAAGACGTTCGTCGAACCAATTTTGATCGTCTTGTTAACAGGGGTTGTTGGTGTTATCGTTCTTGCAATTGTTATTCCAATGTTCAACATGTACAACACAATTCAAGAGTAGGAGGAAACTTATGGAAGTGTATTATATCGTTGTTTTCTTCATATTGGGAACTATTATGGCATCGTTCTTTAACGTCGTTGGTTCTAGGCGAGCAAACGGTCAATCAATTGTTTCGCCTAGATCACATTGCACGAAATGTGGACACGTATTAAAACCGATAGAGTTGATTCCAATTTTCTCATTTTTAATTCAAGGTGGGAAATGTAAAGCTTGTAAGACAAAGCTATCTTGGATTTATCCAATTCATGAATTTTGTACCGGAGCTTTATATGCACTTAGTTTTTATCAATATGGATTTTCTATCGATTTTGCGATCGCACTTACATTTGTATCGATGTTATCAATCGTATTTATAAGTGATTATGAATCGATGATTATTCTAGATGAAGTACTTGCTATTGGGGCAGTGTTACTTATTATAGAATATTGTATTCGTGATGGAATCAATGATACATGCTATTATATTTTATCTGGATGTATCGCTTTTGGAATTATGTATTTATTAAAATTATTTGGAGATTTCTTATTTCAGAAGGAATCGATGGGTGGAGGAGATATCAAGCTTTTATTTGTGTTTGGGCTCGTCCTTGGCTTCCAAATGTCAGTCGTCGCTATTTTCTTAGCAGCATTGATTGGTCTTCCAATCGCTTTGATTGTCACATATAAAAAACAGACGAATATTATTGCCTTTGGCCCATTTTTGATTATTGCAGCATTGATTTTATATTTTACCCATTTTAGTTGGAATCAATTGGTAGCATTTCTAATTGCATAAAATAACCTCATTGAAAGATATGAGGTTTTATTTTGCACTAAAAAACGTGGTCTTAAAAACCACGTTTTATAAATCAAGAATATCTA
>USET01000105.1 GCA_900553765.1 uncultured Mycoplasmatota bacterium | reverse complement strand
ATGGATTTTTTACAGCAATTCCCATTGCTGAGCTAACCATTACATAATATAATAAATAATGTACTGGTTGAATTAATGCATTAAAAAAATATTCCTTTATCCACATTGAAAAACCTTGCGCTTTTCCATCAATAGATTTATCTATTGGATATGTAAATGCTACAATTGGTGCAATTAATGTTAAAAATGCAATATTTAAAGATGGATATTGGCATAACCCTGAAACTGAAAAAGATGTGCCATATAAAAATCTTCGATGGAGTGTATTCAAAAATCTTGACACTCGTGAAATGTATAATTTGATGAGAAATGATGTATTTGTTTTCATCAAAAACATCAACACAGGTAAAGATTCTTCATATAGCAAATTTATGCAAAACGCAATCTTTATGATTCCAAATGAGAGAACCCTTGCGAGAGTTGTTGAGGGTATTAACGGACTTGATTTGAACGATAAAGATGCTATGGGAGATGTTTATGAATATATCCTTGGCAAAATGGCAAGTTCAGGAATAAACGGACAATTTAGAACACCAAGACACATTATAAGAATGATGGTTGAATTAATGCAACCTACATTAAAAGATGTTATTTGCGACCCAGCAATGGGTTCTGCAGGCTTTATTGTAGAAAGTGCAAAATATGTCAGCGAACACTATGAAAATGAATTATTAAAGCAAGAAAATCAAGAAAAATATGCAAATAATATGTTTTATGGTTTTGATACCGACCAAACAATGCTTCGTATTGGTGCAATGAATATGATGCTTCACGGTGTTGAAAATCCAAACATTGAACAAAGAGATTCTCTTTCAGAAGATAATACCGACAAAGATAAATATACAATGGTTTTAGCAAATCCACCATTTGCAGGAAGCCTTGAATATGCCGATGTTTCAAAAGACATTCTTGCTCTTACAAGAACCAAAAAGACTGAGATTCTGTTCTTAAGTTTGTTTACTAGAATATTAAAAATCGGTGGAAGATGTGCTTCCATTGTTCCTGATGGAATTACAAACAATACTAACGATTCAGCGTATACAACAATCAGAAAGGAATTGGTAGAAAACCAAAAATTAGAGGCTGTGATATCAATGCCAAGTGGCGTATTCCAACCTTATGCTGGAGTTTCTACTGCTATTCTTATCTTCACAAAAACAAATGCTGGTGGGACTGATAAAGTTTGGTTTTACAATATGAAAGCAGATGGTTATCAACTTTCAAAGAAAAGAACTCCAATAAAAGAAAATGATATTCCTGATATCATAAATCGTTTTAGAAATCTAGAAGCTGAAGAATCAAGAACAAGAAAAGATCAATCGTTCTTTGTTTCAAAGGAAGATATTGTTAAAAATAATTATGTCTTAAACATCAATGATTTTATGGAAACTGAGAAAAAAGAAATCGAGATAGAATCTCCTCAGGAAATCATGAAAGACATTGACAAATTAGATGAAGAACTAGCAACTCTTAAACAAGAATTAAAAGATTTGTTGGGAGTGTAAAAAATGAAGATAAAATTAGGCGAAGCACTAAGGTATGAGCAACCAACAAAATACATAGTTGCTTCAGAGAAATATAATGATTCGTATGCTACTCCTGTTTTAACGGCAGGCAAATCGTTTATCCTTGGTTATACAAATGAAGAATCAGGAATTTATGATAATCTACCTGTTATCATATTTGATGATTTCACTACGGACATCAAATATGTAGATTTTCCGTTTAAAGTAAAATCTTCGGCAATGAAGATGTTGCAACCAGCAAATGAGAATTATAATCTTAAATTCTTTTACTATTTAATAAAATATATGAATTTTCAACCAACGAGTCATCAACGACATTGGATATCAAAATTTGCTGAAATGGAATTTGATATACCTGAAAGAGTAAAACAAGATCAAATCGTTGAGAAATTAGATAAATTGGTTGAAATGCAGTCAAAAAAGACTACTCAACTAAAAAAATATGACGATCTAGTCAAATCACAATTTATCGAGATGTTTGGAGATTTGAAAAACAATTCTAAAAACTTTGAATTAGCTACTATAAAAGATTATTTTCGTGTAGGCTCTAGCAAAAGGGTGTTTGAGAAAGATTGGACAAAATCAGGTGTTCCCTTTTATAGAGCTAGAGAAGTTGTTAAGTTATCTGAAAATGGCTTTGTAGATAATGAATTGTTTATATCCGAAAAAATGTATCAGGAGTATTCTATGAAGTATGGAAAACCTTGTGCTGACGATATAATTGTCACCGCAGTTGGAACTCTTGGTAAAACTTACATTGTTAAACCGAACGATAAATTTTACTATAAAGACGGAAATATAATTCTTCTTCATAAGATAAATGATATATCATCTATTTATGTAAATTATCTTTACCAGACCGATTTTATAAAAGATCAAATAATTAAAACTGCTAATGTAATTACAGTAGGAACATATACAATAAAAAATGCTCAAAACACACAAATAATAGTCCCACCAATTGAGTTGCAAAATCAATTTGCCGACTTCGTCAAACTCATCGATAAATTAAAATATAATGATGAGTTTATGGAGGTGGCATAATGGAAATAAAGAACTTAAATGAAGTCTGTATGATCAATATGGGACAATCTCCTGACTCTTCTAGTTATAATGACAAAAAAGAGGGTTTAGCGTTCTATCAAGGTAATGCGGATTTCGGAGAAATACATCCAACAACAAGAGTTTGGTGCAATAATCCAATAAAAATTGCAGAAAAAGATGATATTTTGATATCGGTTCGTGCTCCAATTGGTTCTATGAACATTGCAAACGAAAAATGTTGCATAGGTCGAGGGCTTGCTTCTATTAAACCAATAGATAAAAATGAATGCAATCAAAATTATTTGTATTATTTTCTAGAAAGTAAAGTCCCTTATATGCAAAGTAAAGGAACAGGTTCAACATTTAAGGCTATTAACAAAGGAATCTTGACTTCACTACAAATAAAATTGCCAAATATTAGAGAACAAGAAAAAATTTCATCAATAATTTCTAAAATCAAAGCACAAATTCATAATAAAAAACTACAAATTAGAAAATATGATGAGCTCGTCAAGTCACAATTTATCGAGATGTTTGGGAATGTTTTTACTCAAAA
>USET01000104.1 GCA_900553765.1 uncultured Mycoplasmatota bacterium | reverse complement strand
TAGAACACATGATGAGAGAATATTGCATCGAACATGAATATATGGAAATTCACTCTCCTAAAATTGCTGCAGGAGCTGCAGAATCTGGAGCAGAGGTATTTAAAATTGATTATTTTGGAGAGGAGGCATGTCTTTCTCAATCACCACAATTTTATAAACAGATGGCGATTGCTGCTGGGTTTGATCAAGTATTTGAGATTGGACCTGCATTCCGTGCTGAAAATTCTCACACGAGTTACCATGCGACAGAGATTAACATGGCCGATGTAGAGATCGGATGGATCCATTCTTTTGAAGATGTCATGGAGATGGAAGAAGAACTTTTAAAGTATACGATTTCTAAATTGAACGAAAAGTATGGAGAGGAAATCAAATCTACATTTCATGTTGATTTAGTCGATACAAGTATTCCGTTTGCTCGCGTTACATTTGATGAAGCAAAACGTATTTTAAAAGAAGAATGTAACTTTATTGGCGAAAGAGAAGACGATTTTGAACGTCAAGAAGAAATGCTAATTTGCGAATATTTCAAAAAGAAGACAGGAACAGATTTTGTTTTTGTAACGAAATTCCCATTTGCTG
This sequence comes from uncultured Mycoplasmatota bacterium, assembly GCA_900553765.1. GTDB lineage: Bacteria > Bacillota_I > Bacilli_A > RF39 > UBA660 > Fimihabitans > Fimihabitans intestinipullorum. The sequence continues at coordinate 2,557 of USET01000104.1, read as the reverse complement.
CACGTCCTTTCTATCACATGCTTGATAGCGACGGTAAAACATGTAGCTACGACTTATTATTTAGAGGAATTGAACTTACGACAGGTGCTCAAAGAGAACACCGTAGAGATATTTTAGAACAACAAATGATAGAGAAAGAAATCGATCCAAAATCTCTTGCTTTCTATCTTGAATTTTTCGAGTACGGATGTCCACCACATGGAGGATTTGCAATTGGAATTGGGCGCTTTATGATGCAATTATTCAATATTGATAACATTCGTGAGGCTACATTTATCTATCGTGGCCCAACGAGATTAAATCCATAAGAAGTTAGTGTGAAAATCACTAGCTTTTTTCATGCGTTTTTCACAGAATCAGTGTATAATGAATTTGAGGTGATGCTATGAAGATACTTGTCGTAGACGATGAAGCATTAATTCGTTCTGTCGTGGTAGAGTATGCAGAAAACGAAGGCTATGAGGTCATCGAAGCAGAGAATGGATTAGAGGCGGTAGAGATCGTTCGTGATGACCCGTCTGTCGATCTTATGATATTGGACATCATGATGCCTAAGATGGATGGATATACTGCATACGAAGAAATAAAAAAGATACGGAACCTTCCGACGATTATGCTTTCTGCAAGAGGAGAGGAATACGACAAACTAATGGGATTTCAACTTGGAATCGATGATTATTTAACGAAACCATTTAGTCCAAAAGAACTTGTCGCACGAATCAAGGCAATTATGAAACGATACTTAGAAAGAACTGAGGGTGAGTTATTTCGTTATAAAGGTCTTACAATCGATTTTAAAGGACGCGTCGTTACTGTGGATGATCAGGAAGTGAAATTGACACCGAAAGAGTATGAGTTGTTGACGTATTTTGTTACAAATCCTAATATCGCACTCTCTAGAGAACAGCTCTTAAATCAAATTTGGGGATATGACTTTTTTGGTGATGATCGAACGATCGATACTCATGTCAAAATGTTGCGTAACAATTTAGGACCATATCGTGATTTAATTGTAACCGTTAGAAGTATGGGGTATAAGTTTGAAATTAAAGAAAAATAGTTTAGGAGTTAAGATATGGTTGTATCTCTGTTTGTTTTCTCTTTTGATTTTGGCTTTTCTATGGCTGTTTCAGGTTCTTTTTCTAAATACGTACTACGAATGGGTTAAGAGTAAACAGATTCGTACATTAGCCGCCGATTTAAGATCTCAGTATAAAAATAATGACTGGACGGAACTTTTAGATGATATGGCTTATGAAAAGGGAATTTGTATTGAAGTATCGAAAGATAATCGTACGATATATACCTCATCTGCTTTCAATCGTGGTTGTATGATTAACAGTGATCGAAATCCTAGTATTTTATATTATAAAAACGATTTTATTGAAAGTGGAAAAAGAAAGAAAGAGTACGAGCTGATCAATCCGGCTTTAAATAATAAGACGTTATTTTATGGAATTAAACTAGATCAAGATACGTATGGATTTATCAGTGCTTCTCTAGAACCTTTAGACGAGGGAGCACGCATTATTAAAAGTCAGTTAATTTATGTATCGATTGGTGTTTTTGTCCTTTCATTATTGATCGGATATGTCTTATCGAAAAAACTTTCCAGACCGATTGTCAAAGTAAATAAAACGGCGCTCAAGATGGCGGAGGGAGATTACGATATCGTCTTCGAAACAGCGGAAGACATCGATGAAATTAATCAACTTGTAAAGACGTTGAATCACGCGAAAGACGAGCTTTCTAAGACGGAGGAATTGAGACGAGATTTACTTGCAAACGTTGGACATGATTTAAAAACACCGCTTACGATGATCAAAGCCTATGCAGAAATGGTAAGAGATCTGACTTATAATAAAAAACAAAAACGAATTCAAAACTGTAATGTCATTATAGAAGAAGCCGATCGAATGACGGGTCTCGTCAATGATATCGTAGATCTATCACAATTACAATCACGTGTGTTAGAGATGCATATGGAACGATTTAATATTACGGAACTCGTTTATACAATTTTAAAACGTTATGATATTTTAAAAGAAAAAGGACTTGAAGCTCCTAAATCATGGGATGACCTTACAAAAGAAGAATATCAGGGAGAAGTTCTTAAATTTGTATTTGATGAAAAGAACGATTACTATGTATATGCAGATAAAAAGAAGTTAGAACCAGTCATCTATAATTTGCTTAACAATGCAATCAATTATACTGGTGAAGACAATACTGTAACGATTCGCTTGATTCCAAAAGAAGACGTGATTCGTGTTGAAATATCAGATACTGGAAAAGGAATCAAAGAGGAAGATTTGCCTCACATTTGGGATCGATATTATAAAAATAGTAAAAAACATAAACGAAATGCGGTAGGTACGGGAATTGGTCTTTCTATCGTTAAAAATATTTTAATCAATCATCATTTTGAATATGGAGTGATTTCGAAAAAAGGAGAAGGTTCGACATTCTATTTTGAGGTAAAACAAAGTGAGTTATAAAGTGGGTATGGGAATGCCCGCTTCCTTTTTTTGTGTTATAATATTCTACATTGGAGGCG
>USET01000103.1 GCA_900553765.1 uncultured Mycoplasmatota bacterium | reverse complement strand
AATCATCTACTAACTTATGATTTTGTAAATGATCACATGTATCATATGGTATTTTGGAATTTTCCTGTGTAGAAGTTAAACCACCAGCTGGTTCTGAATATAGCTGATTATCATATTCTCTTGATCCCGTGAATTCTGTTGAGAGTGCTTTAATTCTATTTACTCTTTCAGTTATCTTTTCTCTCTTTTCTCTTAAAGACAAGTATTCTTGTACAACCTCTTCTCGTTCTAGTTCATTTACCTTTCTATCCATAATTTCTAAAGCTTCTTTTAACCCCAAATACTCTTTTATAAGTTGATCGTATGCATCAAGTTTTTTATAGATGCGTTCTTTTAAAGTTAAATACTCTTTTACAGATTGATTTTCGAAATCAAATCTCTCCTCGTCCGTATCTACAATTGTTTTTCCCATTCGATTCATATTCATATAGTCCTCCTCGTGGATATATTATAACATGACACTTATTTTTCATACAAGCATCAAAATTATCTTTGCTTTTAGATCCATATTTGAAAGATTCAAAATTAGTATCAAAAGATGAGAACAAGATAGAAACTACACTTAACACTACAATTCTATATTTTTATATACACGATAACATAAAAATGACTTGTCAAAAGTCATTTTTTATGTTACTCAAAAACTCGAGTAGCTATCTATCTGGTGGGAGATATAGGACTCGAACCTATGACCTCTTGCACGTCAAGCAAGCGCTCTAACCAACTGAGCTAATCACCCGTGGTGTTCATGGCGGGAGTCGAACCCACGACCTCTTCCTTCGGAGGGAAGCACTCTATCCAGCTGAGCTACATGAACATAATCACATTATACCCTACTATTTCTCTTTTGACAATTTTTTCACAACAAAAAAGTAAGCAAAAGAATTGCTTACTTCACAACTATATTGACAAGTTTCTTAGGAACAACAATCGTTTTTACGATTTCTTTTCCTTCGATATGTGCTTTTACATTGTCGATTTCACGAGCAAGTTGTTCCATCTCTTCCTTCGTCGTGTCAGATCCTGTTTCGATCTTTCCACGTACTTTTCCATTCACTTGTACAACCATCGTAAATGTTTCAGATTCACATTTAGATTCGTCGTAAGTTGGCCAAGCGCTTTCGCACAATGGAGTACCTAACTCACATAACTCATTCATCTCTTCTGTAATATGTGGAGCGATTGGATTTAACAAATGAATCAATGTACGTAAATCATTTCTCGTAATTGTCTTTGCTTCTTCTAAACGATTCACTAAAATCATCAAAGCAGATACAGCTGTATTATACTTCATCGTCTCTAAATCGTTTGTTACTTTGCGGATCGTTTGATTGATCAACACTTCATCTGTATAACCATCTTTATCATTGAGGCAATCTTGTAATTTCCATACACGATCTAAGAAACGTTTACATCCTTTTAATCCATTTGTACTCCAAGCAGCTTCTTTCTCGTAATCACCAATGAACATCTCGTAAGTACGAAGCGCATCCGCACCGTAATTTTCAACGATCTCATTTGGATTGACAACGTTACCTTTTGATTTACTCATCTTTTCTCCGTTATCTCCCAAGATCATCCCATGAGAAGTACGAATTTCGAATGGTTCTTTATTTGGAACAAGTCCGATATTGTATAAGAATTGATTCCAGAAACGAGCATATAATAAGTGTCTCGTTGCATGTTCCATTCCACCGTTATACCAATCTACTTTTCCCCAATATTTCATCGCATCCATAGATACGAACTCTTTATCATTGTGAGCATCCATATAGCGAAGCCAATACCAACTTGAACCAGCCCAGTTTGGCATCGTATCAGTTTCTCTTCTCGCCATCTTACCACAATGTGGACAAGGTGTATTTACCCAGTCTGTAATCGCAGCAAGCGGACTTTCTCCATTGTCTGTTGGCTCGTAATTTGCAACATCTGGAAGTAATACAGGTAAATCTTTTTCTGGCACTGGCACCCATCCACAATCTTCACAATAGATCATTGGAATCGGTTCTCCCCAGAAACGTTGACGAGAGAAAATCCAATCTTGCAATTTATAGTTTACTTTCTTACGTCCGATTTTCTTTTCTTCTAAATATTCAATCATCTTAGCAATAGAATCTTTTTTATTTGTCATACCATTTAAGATTCCAGAGTTTACCATTTCTCCATCTCCGGTATAGGCAGCTTCTTCGATATTGCCACCTTTGATGACTTCGATAATTGGAATGTCAAATTTACGAGCAAAAGCATAGTCACGATCATCGTGAGCAGGAACTGCCATAATTGCTCCCGTTCCATATCCCATCATAACGTAGTCTGAAATATAGATAGGAATCTCCGTATCGTTTAATGGATTAATTGCTTTTAATCCTTCTAGACAAACACCTGTCTTATCTTTGACAAGTTCTGTACGTTCGAATGCACTTTTATGACGAGCTTCATCTTGATAAGCACGTACTTCATCCATATTTTGAATTCTATCTTTCAACGTTTCGATCATCGGATGTTCCGGAGCAACAACCATGAAAGTAACTCCATATAATGTATCAGGTCTAGTTGTAAATACTGTTAAAGTCTCATCTGTATCTGCGACCTTAAACTCTACTTCTGCTCCTGTACTTTTTCCGATCCAATTGCGCTGTGCGATCTTCGTACGATCTTGGAACTTCGTGTCATCTAATCCGTCCAATAATTGTTCCGCATAATCGCTCATGCGAAGCATCCACTGTTCTTTTTCCTTTTGTACAACAGGTGTTCCACAACGTTCACAAACACCGCCACTAGAATCCTCATTCGAAAGGCCTGTCTTACACTTTGGACACCAGTTAATTGGTTTTTTCGCTTTATAAGCAAGTCCGTGTTCATAGAATTTCAAGAATTGCCACTGAGTCCACTTGTAGTAATCAGCATCGGTCGTTGCAAACTCACGATTCCAATCAAATGAAATTCCAATCGTTTGAATCTGGCCTTTAAATGTTTTAATATTTTCTTGTACTGCATCTTTTGGGTGGATATGATTTGCGATCGCATATTGTTCCGCAGGTGCGCCAAATGCATCCCATCCCATCGGGAATAACACATTATATCCTTCCATACGACGTTTTCTGGAAATAACCTCCAGACTGGAATATGCTTTGATATGGCCAACGTGCATTCCTGCTCCGCTCGGATACGGGAACTCTACCAGACCGTAAAATTTCGGTTTTTCGCTGCCGTCAACTGCTTTGAAGATCTCCTGATCGGCCCATTTTTTCTGCCATTTCGGCTCGATTTTCTTAAATTCATGTCTCATTGTCATTTCCTCCGTTACGGTGTAATGTTCGCTCGGGATC
>USET01000102.1 GCA_900553765.1 uncultured Mycoplasmatota bacterium | reverse complement strand
TTTGATTCAAGTACTTTCCAAGTATCATATCGATAAATTACTAATAGAAGAAGCAACATTGGAAGATATGTTTTTGCACTATTATATGTAGGAGGCTTTTATGTTTCAAAGAGAAATGAAAGTAAATTTTAAAAGTTTTATAATATGGTTATTCATAGTTATGGGAATGTTTACTGTCGTATTTTTAATTTATCCATCTATTATCGATAGCGATAGTATTCAAAAGATAGATGACTTAATGAAAATATTTCCGGAAGAGGTTTTAAAAGCATTCAATATGGATATATCTTCATTGGATAGCGCATATGGATGGTTAAAATCAGAAGGCTTTGTATTTGTGTTGTTGATTGTAGGATGTTATGCAGGAATTTTAGGATCTAATATTTTATTAAAAGAAGAAAACGATAAAACAATAGAATATTTAAATAGTTTACCTGTTAGAAGAAGTGACATCGTTGTACAAAAAGTACTGGCTGGTTTGACCTATATTATATTGATGGTAGGATTGATCGGTATATTTAATTTTATAGGTTTGTCACTCAGCGGAGATTTCGATCAAGAACAGTATCTTTTCCTTAGTATAACTCCACTTTTTTCATCCGTCGTGATCTATTTTATTTGTATGTTCTTTTCAACATTTACACATAAGACAAAGAAAATGATAGGAATTAGTTTAGGAATTGTCTTTATTAGTTACATGTTACATATGCTATCGACGATTGCCGATTCTGTATCCTTTTTGAAGTATTTTTCAGTTTTCACATTATCAGATATTAGAAACGTCATAACTTCTACTTCTATCGATCCTATCATGGTGGTATTAAGTATTGGAATATCTGGTTTATTTTTCATATTGACTATGATGCATTATAATCGAAAAGAATTGATAGGTTAGAAATTATTCGTTTACAAAAGACATATAATAATATGGTGATATTATGTATAGTTTAAAAGATGCGCTGTATGCTGCATCAGTTTTGGGAGTGACATTTGATCAATTTACACCGGAAGAATTTTTAGATGGAATTCTCATTGAGCTAGAACATGGTGTTGTAAGTCCAGAGACAAATGTTACAAATAATGATTTGATCGTAACAGCGAAAATAGCTTTAGCGCACTTAAATGAATATCCGAATTACTATAATCCAGATTATGGATTGAGAGTGTTTGAGAGATATCTTCAATCGAGATTGTGACTTACAATCTCTTTTCTTTATTTCAAAAGTTAATAGATTAGATATGGAATGATAGGAAAAGCTATTAAAATTTTCATATGTTGTAAGAAAATTTCGTAGGAAGTAAGAGAAAAAATGTTTTTGTGTTATTTACCAATATCGTTTGGATATGATAAATATCAATTGGAAATATTCAAACAGGTTGTGTGCTTGCCGACTTCATAGGAAGGAGGCGATTTTATGGTTAAGAAGGATTTTTTGATTCTATCTTTACTTTTGATCATTTTCGCACTCATCGCCTTACTTTTTACCTTAGTAAAATAAAAGACGATAAAAAAAGCACACAATCCGGATAGATTGTGTGCTTGCCCCAAAATGGCAAGTACTCAACTAGACACGTTTGAGTATTTCCTTTTTTGTAAGAAATATCTTACAACATCATCATAACATAGATATCCATATCATTCAAGAAAAAAAGTTTATAAAATTCATGTTATAATAATAGATAGATGACACGTAATAACGGAGGTGGGAAAATGAGAATGATACGAGAGTAAGTTTGGCATAAACTTTGATTATGCCAGAAAGGAAGGCATAAGAGATGTTAGAAATAAAAGATTTAAGTATTATAGTAAACCATAAGTATATAATAAAGGATTTATCTTTGACGCTAAATCAAAAGGATAAGCTAGCAATTATCGGTGAAGAAGGAAATGGGAAGTCAACCTTATTAAAAGCAATTTTAGGAATATGCGATTATGCAGAAGTAGATGGAATCATCAATTTAAAAGGAAATAGAATCGGATATTTGGAACAGAGTATTTCAAATAAATATTTGAAAAAGACAGTGTATGAATATCTGTTTCAAAACGATGAAGATTATTATGATAAGATCGGTGATTTTTACCGATATTTAGAAGTATTTCAATTTAGTGATTCTGTATTGAATGAAAGAGTAGAAAATTTATCAGGTGGAGAAAAAGTAAAAGTTAGTATTTTACGTTTATTATTAGAAGATGACGATATTTTACTATTAGATGAGCCAACGAATGACCTAGATATCGAAACGTTAGAATGGTTAGAAAATTTTATCAATTATACAGATAAGCCAATTATCTATGTATCACATGATGAAACGTTGTTGAGTCACACAGCAAATATGATTTTGCACCTAGAACAAATCAATCACAAGACAGATTGTCGTCATACGCTTTTGAGAAGTGATTACGATAGTTATGTAGAAAATCGATTACGATCGATCGAGAAGCAAACACAAGTGGCAAGATCAGAAAGAAGGAACTATGAAAAACAGCAAGAAAAATTGAGACAAGTGATGCAGAAGGTAGAACATCAACAAAATACGATTACGAGAAAAGATCCACATGGTGGACGGCTATTAAAAAAGAAGATGCATGCTTTAAAATCACAAGAGAAAAAACTCATGAGCACATCATTAACAGAAATTCCTGATGTAGAAGAGGGAATTCATTTCTTTTTTGAAAAAGTAGAATTGCCTCGGACAAAGGTGGTTCTTAAATTGGATATTGACGAATTAAAAATTAAGGAAAAAGTGTTAGCACGCAACGTTAAATTAGAAGTGATCGGAAATGAACATCTCTGTGTTATTGGAAAAAATGGAGTAGGAAAGTCGACGCTGATGAAAAAAATTTATAAAGAATTGAAACAAAGAGAAGATATCAAATTGGGATATATGCCACAGACATATGACGATGTGTTAGATGGAGATATGTTAGTATTAGAATTTATCGCACCAAGTGGCAACATAGAAGATGTGACAAAAGCTAGAACGATGTTGGGAAATATGAAGTTTACAAGCGATGAGATGACGGGGAAAATAAAAAACTTAAGTAACGGAACGAAAGCAAAATTACTATTGATGAAACTGGTATTAGAAAAATGTAATGTTTTATTATTAGATGAACCGACGAGAAATGTGAGTCCACTTTCGAATCCAATGATACGGAAAGTATTGAAAGAATATCAAGGAGCGATTATCAGCATCTCTCACGATCGAAAGTATATGGAGGAAGTCGTCGATACGCTCTACGTTTTAACGAAGGATGGACTCAAGCGCATATTCAATGAGAATTTAAATTGAAAATCGAAAAAGGATATGATAAAATTTAGAAAAGTAAGTAAGGAAGTGTGATATGGATCAGGAAAAATTCGGAAAGTTTTTAAAAGAAATTCGAAAAAAACACCATCTAACACAAAAACAACTAGCCGATAAGTACCATGTGACATATCAGGCAGTGAGTAAATGGGAAAATGGGAAAAACTTACCAGATTTATCATTGATGAAAGAAATGAGTAAAGATTTTAACGTAAGTTTAGAAGAAATGTTCGATGGAAA
>USET01000101.1 GCA_900553765.1 uncultured Mycoplasmatota bacterium | reverse complement strand
GACATCGACGATCCGACCCGGATGCGGTATACCCGTCAGGAATGGTTTAAAACCACCCAGGAAATGATCGACCTTTTCCCTGATCTGCCCGAAGCCATCGAAAACACCCAGGAGATCACCGATAAAGTCGAGGAATACGAACTGGACTCCGATCCTTTAATGCCCGTTTTTCCCATTCCTCCCGAACTCGGTACGGAAGAAGAATACCGGCAAAAATTTTCCCAGGAAGACCTCTTCAACGAATTCACCCGCGACGAGAAAGGAAATGTCGTAGATTATGATATTTTTGAAAGTGTCATCAACTCTAAGAAGAGAATGACATATAAATGTGTTAATCAAATATTAGAGAAAAATGAAATACCAGAGGGATATGAACCGTTTGTAGAATCGCTACATGGTATGGCAGAACTAGCCCATGTTTTACGTAAAAATAAAGAAGAAAGAGGATATATCGATTTTGATATCGACGAAGCTAAAATCGTTGTAAATGAACAAGGTGAAGCTGTCGATGTCGTATTGCGTGAACGTGGTACTGGAGAAAAACTGATCGAAGACTTCATGATCGCTGCAAATGAAACGGTAGCAACACATATTTACTTTATGGAACTTCCATTTATCTATCGTGTTCATGGGGAACCGAATGAAGAAAAGATTAACAATTTTGTTCGATTTGTTGCTATGCTTGGATACAAGATTGAAGGAAAAGTAAAAGATATTCATCCAAAGACAATGCAGATGATATTGAATTCTTTGAAAGATAAAAAAGAGTTCCATATTTTATCATCTCTCTTATTACGTAGTATGCAAAAGGCTGTATACGATAAAAAGAACATTGGACACTTTGGATTAGCTAGTAAGTGTTATACCCATTTTACTTCTCCAATCCGCAGATATCCAGATACGACAGTACATAGATTATTACGTACTTATCTATTTGAAAATCATATGGACAAGGATACAATTAACTATTGGGATCAAAAACTTATTTTTGTAGCAGAACATTCTTCTGAAAGAGAACGTGCAGCGGTCGCTTGTGAACGTGAAGTAGATGATATGAAGAAAGCAGAATATATGATGAAACATATTGGTGAAGAATATGAAGGAATCGTATCTAGCGTAATTAGTTTCGGAATGTTTGTCGAACTTGATAACCTAGTAGAAGGTCTTGTTCATATCGATACGTTGACAGATGATCAATATCACTTTGATGAGACGACGTTCGCACTTGTAGGAGAAAGAAACAAACGAGGATATCGTTTGGGAGACCGCGTAAAAATCGTTGTTACAAATGCGAATAAGCAGACAAAAACAGTTGATTTTGAATTAGTCAAAGAAAAGAAAGAAGTCGAGTAAAATTTACTCGATTTTTTTATTTCAACTATATTTTATTTTAAAAATCATTTATAATAAGATTAGGACGGTGAAACTATGATAGAAATTAACAACCGCAAAGCAAAATTTGATTATGAAATAGTAGATACGATAGAAGCAGGTATTGTATTGAAAGGAACAGAAATAAAATCAATCCGAAATGGAAATGCGAATTTGAAAGATAGTTATGCGATCGTTCGAAATGGAGAAGTATTTCTTCTAAATATGTTTGTAAGTGAATATAAAGAGGGAAATCAATTTAATCACGATGAAACAAGAACGAGAAAGTTATTACTACATAAAAAGGAAATCTTAAAATTACATGATAAAATTCGCCTAGAAGGATTTACTTTAGTACCTTTGAAATTATACTTTAAAGAAAATCATGCGAAAATTTTACTCGGTATTGCGAGAGGAAAGAAGCAATACGATAAAAGAGAAAGTATTAAAAAGCGTGATTCTATGCGTGAAGCACGTGCAGCTATGAAGAGAAACTAAGTAAAATTTAGGAGGTATGTATGACGAATTTGGAACAAAAAATGATAATAGCTTTATTATGTGTGAATGAGGCAGTACCTGTGCAATATTTTGAACGGATGATGACGAAAGAGGAAGTAGACACAACGATTCATGCACTCATGGAGAAAAAAATTATCCACAGATCTCATCATGGCAATGGAAAATATCAACTGACTGCGAATGCTTCCATCGAAGGGAATGTCGTCGCGTTAGATGAAAACTATGTGATTGTTGCACCATCTGGAGATCACAATATTTTTGTTCCAAGATCCCCTTATGAGCATATTAGAATCGGAGATACCGTACTTGTAAATGCGATTTATCACTTTGATGGAAAATGTTTAGGCAAGATTCAAAAAAGAGTGATTCATCATAAAAAAAATTTAGTTGGAATTCCAATTCAAATAGAAAACGATTATTATGTCAATTACAAAGGAACTTTGTATAAGATTAATATGACACGGAAAAAGGATGATATTTTAAAGAAAGTAATTCGCTATAAACTAGTAAAAAAGAAAAGATATCAATCAACTTATGCAGAGCTGATTAAAGTGATCGGCTCTCCGACGGACAAGGGGATTCAAAATAGTATCGTGTTAAATAGACTTGGAATTCACGATCACTTTCCAAAGGCAGTTCAGCTAGAGGTTAAATCTTTTCCAGATAAAGTGACAAAGAGAGATTTATTTGGTCGAGTCGATTGCAGAGATCATTTGGTAGTGACGATCGATGATGCGGATACAAAGGATATGGATGATGCAATTGAGGTAACGAAAACCGAGGATGGATATCGATTGATCGTACATATTGCCGATGTTGCGCATTATGTAAAATATGGTTCTAAGTTATGGAAGGAAGTCTTTTATAGGGGGACAAGTATCTACTGTTCGGATCGTGTAGAACCTATGTTACCGGAAGAATTATCCAATCATCTATGTTCGCTGAAAGAAGGCGTTGATCGTCTTGCGATGTCTTGTGAACTATGGTTTGATAAAAAAGGAAATGTAGTAAATCTGCTCGGATACTTTTCACCACTCGTAGATGACTGTGAATTATATACACTGCTTCAAGAGGCAGGTGTGAAAACGATTCATGAGATTTCGAGATGTGAAGATTTTGAAGAATATAAGAAAATGTCTGAGGCGAATTTTAATCTTGTTCTTCACCCGGAGGCACGATTTGCAGCAGAGGATTTTCATGGTAGATTAAAGATTCCGTTTATCGAACTGCGCAGACTTTATCAGATTGATAAAATTGGAAGCCAGTATCAGGCATTTGGCGCAGCACTTGGAATAGAATTTCATGCAGAGGAACAGAAAAAACAGGCACAGGAAGCAATTGAAAGTTTTCGTAAAGTCTGTCCGGACCCGGTATTTGCTGTTGGGGAATGTGCAAATGCGGATCCGTTTGAATTATCATTAGCATTGGTGAAATATGGATTTAAAGTAGCAGAAATCTACGGAACGATTACTGGGGAGAACTTTATTTATATCAGACAGTTGAAAAAGTTAAGTCCGCAGACAAAGATTTTTTCCAATATGGAACCGACGATGCTCTATTATGATCAATCCGAAAGTGGCGTGACACTGACAATCGGAAAGGATGCCTGTTATTATCATCCGAACACAAAAGGAATCCATTGGAATGAGGAGAGACAGCCTTTCGGATATGCAGGCGTGA
>USET01000100.1 GCA_900553765.1 uncultured Mycoplasmatota bacterium | reverse complement strand
TATGAGAAACCATATTCTTTTTTGATGCAAGCATATTTAAGAGTTCATCATGCGATGTGGCTTCGCAAAAAACTAAAAGAGGAAAACAAGTATTTAAATGAAATGTATGAAGATATTGATTCTAATATCGTTTTAGATGAAGTTCAAAGAAAAGTTATCGTATGCGAAGAAGATCATATTTTTATCGTAGCTGGAGCAGGAAGTGGAAAGACGACTACGATTGTTTCAAAAGTGAAATATTTAATTGAGAAGCAGAGTGTCTTAGCTGAACGAATTCTTGTAATAACATATACAAATCAAGCCGTGAATGAATTGAAGCAAAGACTTCGGCAAATGATTGGAGATTCAGTAAAGGTTATGACATTTCATAAATTTTGTCTCGATTTGGTACAAACATATGAGCATGAATACTATGTTTGTGAGGATGATTCAGAGATTATTTTAGATGTGATTTTCGAATGGAAGCAAATGCATCAGAAACAATATGAACAGTTACGGTATTTTTATTATGATGAATTTGAGGTGCCGATAGATCATCCTCGATCATTTTTGAAAAAATGTCAAAAATTTATATCACAGTTTTTAGAGTTAGGATATGTTTTAGATGATTTTAGTAGGTGGAAAGAACAATATTCAGACAACAAATCTATTTTAATGTTTATAAAATGTATTGAGTGGATATATACGAGATATTTAACTATTTTAAAAGAAAATGATATGATTACATTTTCGCAGATGATTCAAAAGGCACAAGATATTTTAATGAAACGAGAAATAGAATTTCCCTATGAATATGTATTTGTCGATGAATTTCAAGATATTTCTAAAATTCGTTATCAGTTAATACGAATTTTAATGGAGCGATTGCAAGTTAAGACTGTATGTGTAGGAGATGATTTTCAAGCGATATATTCATTTGCAGGATCCGATGTGAGATTTTTCTTTGACCAGATGAACTGTCCATATGGTATGGAAGTGTTTTACATTGTGAATACTTACCGAAACAGTCAACAATTGATTACGATCGCAGGAGAATTTATCATGGAAAATAAATTGCAATTAAAAAAGAAATTACGGTCCTCTCATCGTGAAAATTTTCCTATTGTTCTTTTTCCCTATCAAGGAGATATCACTTCCATATTGCGTCATATATTAAAGGAAATTTATCTATTTCGCAAGAATGCGTCAATTTTATTTCTAGGAAGATATCAGTTTGATGAAAAATTAATATGGGAAACAGGGCTATTTGTAAAGAAAGAAGAACGGATATTTTGCGAGAACTACCCAACATTAGAATTTATTTTTTATACAGTTCATCAGGCAAAAGGGTTAGGATTTGACGAGGTAATTCTCTTGAATGCTAGTAAAGGAAGATACGGATTTCCAACAGAAGTAGAAGCAGATAGAATTGATCAGATATTAAGACAGGGGAATAAGAAAGAACAGCTGATGGAAGAAAGACGGTTATTTTATGTTGCACTTACGCGAACAAAACATAAAGTGTATATATTGTATCCGAAATACAGAGTTTCTTCTTTTATCAGAGAAATACAAAAAAAGAAACGGCTTATCGCAATGTCATTAAGTTAAGAATTTTGACATAATTATAAAACACATCATATTTGCAATTGTTTGATAAATATGATGTGTTTTTTTCTTTTGTCTATTTTGCAGTACAACAAAAAGACAGATTGTTTATCTGTCAAAAAAAACTTATAATTATCTATGATTAAGCCACTCTATATAGAAAGCTTACAGATGCCTGGGGTTTGACTTTGCGAGGGTCTTTTCGACCAGGTCTTACTGGTAATACATGCTTTTCTATTAGGTTAATCACATCAGGTGGACTAAGATTGCGTTTATTACGGAGATATTCTCTACAAATATAAATGGCGATTGTAAAGTTCACCTGTTTTGTTTTATCATTGTTTTTCATTTGTTTTATTACATGTGTTGTTATTAATTCACAATAGTTATACAAAAGTAATCGCGCATATATTTCTTGTTTAATAAAATCTGGTTTTCGTGCATGGAAACTTGTTAATCCTATGGCATATTTTAATTCTCTGAATGAAGTTTCTATTCCCCATCTCAAATGATAGATTTCCTTTATTTTTTTTACATCAAAAATATTTCTATCAAGATTTGTAATTATTATTTCATAAGAATTAGACCCTATAGGAAATCTAATAATACGAAATGATAATTCGTATGTTTTATCACTTTTTCGTGGAAGATAATCAAACACTTGATTTACAGGCATCCACTTATAGCCTGCATTTTTTGTGGTCTTTGTATTTTTCCTTGAAAAAATCTGAGTGATATCTATATCAAACTCATCATTTGGAGGAAGATTTAACCCAGATGCAATTCCATTACTATTTTTATCTTTGACACGTATAGCGAATTTCCATCCTTTTTCAATTGCATGTGCAAAAATGTTATAGTTTTCATATCCTCTATCAGCAACAAGAATAACATTCTCTAGTTTCGATCTGTCAATCATTGTTGCACATGCTCTAAACTCGTTGTAATCCGCTGCTGTTTGCACTAAAACATCGGTGTATATACGATTCAAAACATCATAAAAGGCATTCAGATGTAGTTTATTAACAATTGAACCATGCTGATTACGTTCCCAAAAAGTTTCTGGATCCTTTTGATTGGTTGCAATGGTCAAGTTACTTCCATCACATGCAATTAAACGATAACCATGATAATTATTAGTAGTTGGAAGGTTGTCATCCGTAAAAGATTTAAACAAATATTCAAAAGCCTCTGGAAGTACTTTTGAACGTTGTTGCGTAAATGCTGACACAGACGGAGTATTTTTGTTAAAATCAAAGAAATCAAGTAGTTCTTTACTCATAGTAGCTCCACCCGAATTCATCATGATTCCTATAAAAGTTTTGAAATCAATTTTCCGTTTTCGAGAGAAATCGACATTGGGGTTTCGAAGAAATAAACATGGATTGTTAGCTAATTCCGAAATATGATTCTTTAGAGAATCTGAAACTTGATTAATATAATTGCTCATATGCGTTACCTCCTTGCAATCAAGATGTTCTTAATTACAAGGGCCGCTTTCGCTACCTCATTATCATTCAATAGCGAAAGCGGCCGCACATTTCGAATCATATGTCAAGCATTTATTACAAAATAAAAAGACCCTAGCATCATTTCTGATGCTAAGATCTTGATTGGTCATCTTAACTTAATGACATTGGGCTTCGATATCCTTTTATTTATGGAAGTCCGGTGTATTTAAGACAGATATTTCTTAATATTATGGAAATTGTATTAAGTATAACCGAATTGGCGGCAAGATAATAACGGTGTCAGATTATACAGAAGCTGTTGACGGAATTACGACATATGAGTGGACCATAACTGATACTGGCATTGGTATGAGCAGGGAATACCAGGAGCATATATTTGAGCCGTTTTCGCAGGAAAGAGAGGATGCAAGAAGTACACAGCAGGGAATTGGACTGGGAATGGCGATTGTAAAAGGTCTGATTGAAAAGATGGGTGGAACTATTGAAGTTAAAAGCGAAGAAGGCATTGGCTCAACCTTTATCCTCAGGATTCCGTTTAAACTTGCTCCCGCACCAGATATAGTAAAGAAAAGTGTCTGGCAGCGGGAA
>USET01000099.1 GCA_900553765.1 uncultured Mycoplasmatota bacterium | reverse complement strand
AGTTTTTCAAGTCGTCATTTTCCAGGTCCGCCTCGGTCCACTCGGTAGAGAGAATTTCATCGGAGATACTTTCTTCAAAGAAAGCAGAACAACCCGCAAAACCGTCACGACAAAAATTATTTCCTTTTTGGAAGAGAAAATAGAAGTAGAAAATGGGTGATAACATGAAGTTACCAAATTTAAAAGAAGCGCAAAAGCGCACGAAACAAGAAGTGTTAGTAAAGACGAACGAATATATTGTTGAAAAGCATTTACAACATTTTGGACAAGGGAAAAAATATTTTATTAAGACGTATGGATGTCAAATGAACGAACATGATACGGAGAACATCAAAGCAATTTTAGAAGATATGTCTTACGAAGAGACTGATCGCATGGAAGATGCTGATTTAATTCTTTTAAATACTTGCGCGATTCGTGAAAATGCTCATAACAAAGTATTTGGAATGATCGGAAGAATTAAACATTTGAAAGAAGAAAAACCAGACTTAGTAGCAGGTATCTGTGGATGTATGGCACAAGAGGAAGTCGTTGTAGATGAAATCTTAAAGAAATATCGTTTTCTAGATCTTGTCTTTGGAACGCATAATATTCATAAACTTCCGACGATTCTAGAACATGCTTTCCAAAATCCAAAGACAGAAGTAGACGTATTATCGATGGAAGGAGACATCATCGAAAATGTCCCTGTTAAACGTGATAATAAATATAAGGCATGGGTTAATATCATGTACGGATGTGATAAGTTCTGTACTTACTGTATCGTTCCATATACGAGAGGAAAACAGAGAAGTAGAAAACCTGAATACATTTTAAGTGAAGTAAAAGAACTTGTAAAAGATGGATATCAGGAAGTAACGTTACTTGGACAAAATGTAAATGCGTATGGAAAAGACTTGGAAATGGATTATGGAATGGAACAATTGTTAGAAGATGTTGCGAAAACAGGTATTGCACGTGTTCGATTTGTAACGAGCCATCCATGGGATTTTACTGATGGCATGATTGATGTGATTTCAAAATACGATAATATCATGCCATATATTCATCTTCCTCTACAAAGCGGAAGTAACCGCATTTTAAAATTAATGGGAAGACGTTATACGAAAGAATCTTATTTGGAGCTTTATCATAAATTGAAAAAGGCAATGCCATATTCTTCGATTACAACAGATATCATTGTTGGTTTCCCAGGTGAGACAGAGGAGGATTTTCAAGATACACTAGATGTATACGAGGAATGTAAATACGATTCAGCATTTACGTTTATCTTTTCTCCACGTGTTGGAACGCCAGCTTGCAGAATGCAGGACGATGTTAGTTTGGAAGTAAAGAACGAACGATTACATCGTTTAAATGAGGTTGTCAATCGTTACTCTAAAATAGCGAATGATCATTATCTTGGAAAAGTTGTACCTGTTTTATTAGAAGGTCATAGTGAAAATAATCACGATATGTTGATGGGATATACTGACACGATGAAATTAGTTAATGTCAAAGGAGATCCAAAAGATATCGGTACAATTCAAAATGTTAAAATTACAGATGTAAAAACATGGAGTATGGATGGAGAAGTTGTAAAGTGATTTACAACTTTTTTTGTATGTTTCGAAATTTCTTGTTATACTAAAAATAGGGAGATGAGTTATGAAAAATAAAGTTGTTTTAATTGGATGTGGCTCTGTTGGAATGAGTTATGCGTATGCATTATTAAACCAAAAGACTTCGGTGATGGAATTTGTATTAGTTGATATCAAAGAAGATAAAGTGATAGGGGAAGTGATGGATTTAAATCATGGCCTTTCTTTTGCGCCACATGAAATGAATATCAAAGCAGGAACATATGCAGATTGTAAAGATGCAGATATCGTTGTAATCACTGCTGGAATCCCACAAAAAGTAGGGGAGACGAGAATGGATCTATTAAAAAAGAATCACGATTTATTTGCGTCTATGATTCCTGAGATTATGAAGACTGGGTTTGATGGGATTTTCTTGATTGCAACGAATCCACTCGATGTTGTAACTTATTTTACATGGAAATATTCAGGACTTCCAGCACATAGAGTATTAGGATCGGGAACGACACTGGATACTTCGCGCTTGCGTTATTTGATAGGAAAAAAGTTAGAAGTGAGTCCCAAGAACATCCATGCTTACGTCATGGGAGAACACGGTGATAGTGAGTTTGTTCCTTGGAGCAATGCATCTGTAGGGTTACAAAATATTCGTGAATTTTTAAGCGAGGAAGAACTTGAAGAAATCTATCAAGGTGTACGTGATTCAGCATATGAAATTCAAAAGAGAAAAGGAGATACATCTTACGGAATCGGAATGTGTTTGGTTCGTATCACAAATGCGATTTTAGATAATCAAAATAGTATTATGACTGTATCTAGTTACGATAAAGATCACGATGTCTATATTAGTACACCAACAGTAATCAATCGACATGGCGTAAGAGAGAAAATATGGGTATCTTTGACGCAAAAGGAGTCTGAAAAATTACAACACTCGATTCAAGTTGTGAAAAACGCGATCGAAAGTGCAGAAAAAAATTAGAGATCATTCTCTAATTTTTTGTTGGCTCCTATTTTATTTTCTACGTAATTTTTTTTGAATATAGTAATAATTAGAAATAGGTAATTCAAATTCCCCAATGTATTCTTCTACATGTCCATTGAATCCACGTTTAAATTCGTATACACCATAATCAGGATCTTTGCGATCGAAGATTCCAGAGATTCCATAAAAGTTATATCTTGGAAATTTGTGCTTTAACCCATACTGTATCATGTGCCATTGAATGAGGTATTGAGCATTGAACTTCATGTATTTTGCCACGTTTCCACTAAATAAATAGACGACTTCATTTCCATATGTCATAAACATAGCAGCAGAAAGATCGATAACGTTCCCGTCTTCCTCCATCATTTTTTTATACGTTTTGATCTTGTTTTCTAAATTTTGAATGAGTTGTTCTGATTCTCTTCGCTGTGTTTTTGCCTTCTTGCTATCGCTATTTTGTTCTATTAGAAGATCTAGTTTTTCTTGCTCTTCCTTTTTTTGTTCTTCCAATTGCAATGTAAGTTTTTCTAAATTTAATGTTGCTAGTAAGAAGTGTACTTCGTCGTTCGGATGAAATAATTGATACATTTTTTGATAGTAGGCCAAAGTACGATCAGAAAAATTTCTACGCTCTCCGGTTGCTTCGGTAATTTTTTTGAATCGCTCGAGTTCATCGTATTCTAATTCTCGTATTTCGATTCCATCTTTCATTGTTTTACGAATTAAGTTTCGCGTATTTGGTTTCATATTAGCAAAAATACTTTCCTCGGTTTCATCTTTAAGATCTAGTACAAAAGTAAATCTTACTTGAGATGATACATCCATTTTTACTGGAAATCCTAGATGATGGTATCCGAGAGAAATTAATGTATCTACGACGTCTTTATTATTGATTCCGCCTTCGACGATATTTCCATCGATATCTCGTTCTTGATAGATGAGTGCTGGATCAATTGTAAGAATATATCCGTGTTTTTGCTTGATGAATTTTTTTAATTCTTTCGTAAAGAAGGCGAGAAGTTCTTTGTTATGATAATCTAGTATAAGTCCTCGTGGTGCGTAGAAATTTTGCTTTCCAAAGTGACTTTTTCGTGCCATAATTCT
>USET01000098.1 GCA_900553765.1 uncultured Mycoplasmatota bacterium | reverse complement strand
TTATATATATTATTTTATTTCTAACTATTTATACCATTGATTGATGAAATATTTTATTCCTGATTAAACATTAAAACGGAAATGACAAATATCTCCATCTTGCATTTCATATTCTTTTCCTTCTAAACGCATTTTTCCTGCTTCACGAACTGCTTTTTCACTACCACAAATTTTCAAATCTTCGAATCCCATAATTTCAGCACGAATAAAGCCGCGTTCAAAATCAGTATGGATGATTCCTGCACAAGCCGGTGCTTTCATTCCTCTTTTAAAAGTCCAAGCACGTACTTCATCTTCTCCAGCAGTAAAGTAAGTTGCTAATCCAAGTAGTGAATAAGTTGCTTTAATTAACTGATCTAATCCACTCTCTTCAATTCCTAAATCAGCTAAAAATAAAGATCTATCTTCGTCCGTTAACTCGCTTAATTCTTCTTCTATCTTAGCACACAAAACAATTACTTCTGCATTTTCTTTAGAAGCATATTCTCGCACTACTTTGACATATTTGTTTTCTTCATTTCCAATTTCTTCTTCTGAAATATTTGCCATATATATAATTGGTTTCATTGTTAAGAGTTGAAAAGATTTTACTATTTTCATTTCTTCCTCATCTAAAGATAGGGCGCGGACTGGAATTTCTTTTTGTAACGCTTCCTTCATGCGAGTAAGAAGATCAACTTCCTTTTTCTCCTCTTTATTATTCGTCTGCTTTACTCTTTTTCCCAATCGATTTAGTCGATTTTCAATAACTTCTAAATCAGCCAATATCAACTCAACATTGATAATAGAGATATCTCGAATAGGGTCTACGCCACCCTCTACGTGCGTAACATTCGCATCCTCAAAACAACGTACCACCTCACAAATCGCATCTACTTCCCGAATATGTGATAAAAATTTATTTCCAAGACCTTCTCCTACTGATGCTCCTTTTACTAGACCTGCGATATCTGTAAATTCAAATGTCGTTGGTACAAAACTTTTTGGATGATACATTTCTTTTAAATAATTTAATCTTTCATCAGGTACTACGACCACTCCTACGTTAGGATCGATCGTCGCAAATGGATAATTTGCCGCCAATATTTTTTGCTTTGTAATCGCATTAAACAATGTTGATTTTCCTACATTTGGCAATCCTACAATTCCTGCTGTTAAACTCATAAACGTCCCTCATTTCCTCTCATATTATATTGAATCTCAACCATAAAGTCAAATAAAGAATGGATCTCTCCACTCTTTATTTTTAATACTATAACGTTGGATAAGTTGATGGTCCCATAGGTAGACCGATAACATACCAACCGATTAAAATTAAAATCCATAAACACATAAATAATAGTACGCTCGGCATAAACTTTCTCAGTGTTCCAAAAATTGTGACTTTATGTGTTTCATCCTCGTTATATTTTTCTACAATTCCAATCGCCACAATAAAATAGATAAATAATGGTGTAATACATTTTCCAATTCCATCTGCAGCTTGAAACAAGAATTGTGTAAAATTCGGCGTTATATTAGAACGCATAAATAACGGAATTAACGTTGGCGCTGCCAACTCCCATTTTGCAACTGTTGATGGAATGAAAATTCCAATCAAAACAATTACGATAAACATTGATAAAATCAGAGGAATTCCAGAAATTTCAAAAGAACTCATAAATGATATCAATCTAGTAGCTACAACTTCTCCTAAATTTGTCCAAGATAAGATCGCTACCATCTGTGAAGTAAAAAACATAAGGACGAATAGATATCCTAGATCTGAAAACCCCTTTGACAATCCTAGTCCATAAGAATAATTATCCTTGAAATTTTTAGAAATACGACCATATATATAAGAACAAATCATAGTGATTATTGTAAGCAAATATATAATTCCATTGCGAAATGGAGATGTTGTTCCAAGTAATTGTGCGACATATTCATCTTTGCTACGATCTAAAAGTAATCCAGATCCTGGCAACCCAGGAATGATCATATAGACAATGAGAAGTACGCATAAAACAAATACAACGGCACTAACTCTCAATGCTTTTTTAGATATTTCTAAATCATCTTTTGCAACAGCTTTCTTTTTAAATTTAGGAGCTAAGAAACGATTTATAATTAATGTACCTAACACGCAAATCAACAAAGTACTAGCAATCATAATAAATTCTGTAGATAATAAATGATATACAAAGTTCTTATCTACATCTGCCGTTGCTGATGCTTGTGTCAACGTTCCGAGTAAATAAGTATCATAATCGTAGATAAAATTTGTTCCATACCCTACTGTAATTCCTAGAAAAGCAGTACAAATTCCTAGCATGGAATTTTTATTCGCATATTTATAAATAACTCCCACAAGGGGTAGAACAATTACATATGCAAGTTCACCTAAAATTCCACTTATTAAGCTGATCAATAATGTTAAAAATGTCATCGTTGTCAAATTCAATTTTTTCAGTGGTGAAAAAATTGCTTTGAATAAACCTGAAGCTTCACCAATAGAAATTCCTATCAAAGATATAATCAATATTACCAAAGGTTCAAACAAAGTAAAGTTTAATACCGCATCGCCGATCAAAAAGTTAAGACCATCTTTCGTAAAAATATTTTTTACTGTTACAAGAGATGTTTCTAAATTACCATTCACCAGTACAGTCTTCTGTCCCTCGATTCCTAAAATAGAAAAGATGAGACTCATTATCATAATTACTAATGTAATAAACGTAATGGTCAGTATTGGACTAAACTTTCTTTTTTCTTTCTTTGCTTTCTTTTTCATAGTTCCTCCTAATACGTAATGATCTTCTTTACCTTTTTATTGAACTCAATCCTAGGCATCATAATGGATCTACCACAATGACAACATTTTATTTTAATGTCTGCACCAACGCGAACAATTTCCCATTCATTTGTTCCACATGGATGATCTTTTTTCATTTTTACAATACTTCCTAACTTATACTCTTTTTCCATATGTTTTCCCCACTTGTGTATATGGCATTTCAATTTTCAATTCATCACACTTTGTTTTAATTGCTTGCCTCATTTGACGTTCCACTTCAAAATGCATATTTGGTTTTGTCTTTACTGAAAAAGTAATTGATATTCCATTTGCAGTTAAATCTGTTACTCCCCAAACATCAACTTTTCCTTTAATATTTTTCAATTCTTTCGTCAAATTAGCTGCCATAATTTTCATAATTTCCATAATTTGATCTATATTTTGATGATAATCTACTTTGATTACGACTTCGGCGAGCGAGAATTTAGAGCTATTATGATTGATGACCTCTGTAATACTACGGTTAGAAATAATCATTTCTTCGCCATTATAAGAGCGGACACGGGTTGTTTTTAATCCCATTTCCATTACTTCACCACGGAAACCGTTAATCGTTATTGTGTCTCCAACACGAAACAAATTATCAGTTAAAATAAAAATTCCCGCTAAAAAATCTTTTAATGTATCCTGAAGTGCAAATCCAACAACCAATCCTAAAACTCCAATAGAGGCAATCAAGGCTTGTGTATCAACCCCAAATACGTTTAGAATCATTAAAATATCAACCAAAATAATTATATATTTAGAAACGCTATTCGTAAGCAATAAAATAGTAACAGTTTTTTTATCGCCAACATTTCCTTTTTTTGAATTTAATAACTTTTTAACAGTTCCCCGCAGCCCATAGTAAAATAGGGCAGAGAAGATAATAATTAATATTGGAGCTATAATCTCTTTTA
>USET01000097.1 GCA_900553765.1 uncultured Mycoplasmatota bacterium | reverse complement strand
AAGGAGATTTATGGATTGCGTATTTTGTAAAATTATTGCGGGAGAAATTCCTTCCTATACGATATATGAAGACGATATCGTTAAATGTTTTTTAGATATTAATCCAGATAGTAATGGTCACACTTTGATCATCCCTAAGAAGCACATTAAAGATTTAACTGACATGGATCAAGATACTTGGAATCATATCTTAAAAATTGCTCAAATGTTAAAAAAGAAATTAGAGGAAAAACTCAATATCGACGGATTAACCCTCATTCAAAACAACGGAAAAATTCAAGAGGTAAAACATTTCCATCTTCACTTAAAACCATACTATGATCCAATGCAAGAAATCAAACCAGTAGAAGAAATGTTTGAAAAATTGAAATAAAAAGGAAGAAACAATTATTGTTTTCTTCCTTTTTTCTTTTGTTTTGTTTCTTGTTTATGAAGTTGTTCAATTTTACTTTCTAATATATTAGCAATCTCACGAATTGTCTCTGGTTCAAACGGAGAAGAAAATCCAAGCGCATCGATATATTCTACAAAAGACTTACTTCCACCCATGCGACAGAATTTCAAATAATCTTCGTATGCTTTCTTCTCATCCTTTTCCATTTGTACAAAAAATTGAAGTGCGACTGTAAGGGAAAGTGCATAGTCAATATAGTAAAATGGATCCGTGATGATATGACTTTGCTTTTGCCATCCCGCACCATGTAATAAATAATCGTTTTGTTCTTTATCGACATATGGTTGGTATTTCTCATCTAATTGATTCCATACTTCATTTCTCTTTTGCTTACTATATTCGGGATGATGATAGATTTCATGTTGAAATTCATCGACCTGACATGCATATAATAGAAGCTCTAAATCGTGCACTAATTTTTCGATGCGATAACGATTCGTCTCTTCTTCCGACTCAAAAAAGCGATCTAAATAATTCCAACCAAAGTACTCCATCGCTTGAGAATGAACTTCACAGACATCAAAACTCGGCCAACGATTTTCATGATATCGTAAATTTCTACTTTCGTAGAGTTGAACAGAGTGACCAAATTCATGGCGAATTACATTGATATCGTGATTTGTCTTGTGAAAACTTGCGATAAATACTGGCATGTGCTGATCTGGTAAATACGTACAAATTCCGGCATTCGATTTTTCATCTCGCGCTTCTAAATCCATGTAATGTTCTTTCTTCATCCGATCGAAAAGGTTTCCAAAAGTAGGATGCATTTCATGATACATCGCATTTGCTTCTCTCACAATTTCGTCCACGTCTCCTTTTGGTTTTGAAAGACCATTTGAAAATAAAATTGGGACATCATAATAATATAATGCATCAACTTTTAAATTTTCTCGTTGCATCTTTCTTAATTGTTCCATAAGCGGCAAAAGATATGTGACGATCGATTGCCGAAACGCTTTGATATCTTTTTCACAATATCCAAAACGATATAACTTATCATAGCTAAGTTCTACATAAGATGGATAGTGTAAATCCTCTGCCATACGATTGCGAATTTTTATCAATTTCTCTAATACTTCTTCATTCTCAGACTGAATCTTTTTAAAAATATCGAAACGAGCGAGATTAGCTCTCTTTCTCACTTCTCGATCAGAGTTTACTAAATCCGGTGAGATTTTCGCTAACGTTTTTTCGCTTCCGTCGTACATTGTACTTACAGTACGAATATTTTTTAAATACTTCATCTTCTCTTCTTTTTCTTTTGCAATTGCGTCCTTCACTGTATCTCTATATAACTTCGTCTCAACTTCAGCAACTTGCAATGTTCTTTTCCCAACGTATGCTTCTAACCATTCTTTCTCATCACAGTTAGTTAAAGTAACAAAGTAAGTATGTAGAATTTCTTGCATCTTTCCTTCGGCAGTACCAAAAAATTTCTCAGAAGCAATCCACATTTCGTTTTTATAATCGAGTAAATAATGAATATAACTTGTCCAATACATCGTAAGATAGTGATCTCTTAAGCGATGGAACCGATTCAATGCTTCTTCCTTCTTGGCAATATCACCTACTCGAAAATCATCGAGTGCTTCTAACATTTCTCGCTCCATTTGTTCTAAATCAATTTGTTCATATTTTAGATTCATTCGTCTTCCTCCAACACGCGATTGATATCTTCACTCGTATATCCCTTTTGATATAATTTTCCTTTGATTTGATAAATTAAATCTTTCCCTTGATACTTCTTTCCTAATTTTTTCTTCTGTCTTTCGTATTCCTTCTCTATCATAGCATGATCATCACAAGAAAATTGTTCTAGATGCTCTTGTACCATCGATCTTGGATATCCTTTTTGAACAAGTTCTAAAAGAACCTTTTCTTTCCATTGGTATTCTGAATAACGACGATTTGTATTCCATTTCTTTTGAATGATTTTATCTAGTGTTTCCTCGATATCTGATTGTTCCAACTCTCCTAATGCGTCTTCGATAAAAGATTCATCTATATGAAGTGCCTTTAAATCACTGCGGATTTTATCCGGACCAAAATTACTTAAATGCATCTTATCAGAAGCATACGCTTTTGCAAACAACGCATCGTTTAATAGTCCTTTTCCTTGAAGCTCACGAATCAACTTGTCTTCTTCTTCCTTTAACACTTGATATTTCTTTAAGTATTTATGTATTTCGTAAGTAGATCTCATTCTCACACTTAAGTATTTTACAACTTTATAATAGATGTCATAATATTTTGTCTGAGCATAAAGATCTTTGAGTAATTCACTCGTAATCTCTTTATCAAAGAGTAAATTATACTTTAAAATGACGTCGTCATACGTCGTCAATGTCTCCATGTTCGATAATTTAATTTGATACTTTCCACTCTTTAGTTTCTTCATTTTCAAGATCTTCATAGCATCACCGATTTCATTATAACAAACATCTGTTCGAAGTTCAAGAAACAAAAAAAGACCTACTGGTCTTTCTTAAGATGAATCATATCTTTCGATACTTCTTCTAAAGCTTTTCCGATTCCCTTTTTAGATTGATATTCGTTTTCTTTTAATTGATAATGATCTGTTTCTTTCATCTGTTTTGCTCTTTTAGCAACGATATTGACAAGCAGATATTTAGATCCTACTTGCGTCAGTAATTTATCGATTGAAGGATATATCATATTGTCACTCTCCCTACTATCATCATATTATATATTCTTATCTTTATCAAGCAATTTACTATCTTTTGACATTAGTTGACACTTTTCGAAAGGCCGTGCAAAATTTCGACCATCGCCCATGTATCTTGTCTACAATATTCAATCATCTTTTGATATTTGTGCTCGTATTCTTCTTTCGTGAATGTTGGAAACTGTGCATATGTAATCAATGCTTCCATTCCATTTCCAACTTCCATCCCTTGATAAGTTAAAGAACTAAATAATGGTAATATTTTTTTAATCGAAAACGATCCTGTCATCTTTTCATGATAATAATTAAACATATTAGAGCTTTCACTATCATATCCCAACTTTTTATAAAGTGCGGTACTACCTTTGAGTAAGTTCATTAGATCAAAGATCATTTCCCTAATTTTTAACAATTGTTCTCGATACTCTGGAAAGGTATTTGCTAACTCTAATAGTCTTGTCTTTTCAAAAGAATCATTATAGACAAGTACGGTTCCTCCACTTTCCGTATCGATCAGAGAACATAATTTTTTTACTAATTCTTCCCGATGATCAAGATGATCAGGTGCTAAATATTCATAGTGATCTTTAATTTTATCACAGACACCTGCTTCTTTTT
>USET01000096.1 GCA_900553765.1 uncultured Mycoplasmatota bacterium | reverse complement strand
TTTCTAAAGCATGTTTTATATCTTCATCATATAAACTATAAAAGTGTCCTCTCACAATATCAGCGTTTTCCATTTCTGCTGCCCATGCCATATCGGCTATTCCATTTGGAGTAACATAATCATCAGCATCGACAAAGTAAACATATTCTCCTGTCGCTTCTTGAAACCCATGTCTTCGTGCATAAGTAACTCCAAGTTTTTCCTCTTTCACGACTTTAACCCTGGGATCGATCATTTGGTAGTAACTTACTTTTTCGTAACTACGATCCGTTGAAGCATTATCGACAAAAATGATCTCTAAATCTTTATAATTCGAACGATATAGAGACGTATAAAGTCTCTCGATCGTATTTTCTGCATTGTGCATCGGAATAATTACGCTTACTAACATCTATCTCACCACTTTCTGTTTACAGTTTACAGCTTCATTTAAATTCAACAATCGAATGATATCGTCTACTTCCTGTTTCATTTCTTTTAGTTTAGAATACGAATATGGACTTTTCTCTGCTCCATGATATAACGAAGCAAGTTTTAACTTCAGAAATAAAAGTTGTTTTAATATCAGACGATTTAGACTATTTTCATATTGTTCCATCCATCCCATTTTAATACACTCTTGATAAAGTTTAACTGCATAGTGCATAAATGTATAAGGTTCCACCGCATAATGATTAGAAGATAATCCACTATCTTTAATTTGATAAAAATAAACCGATTCTGAAATCCCTACTACTTTATTTGCATTTAAAAAAGCATGCCAATTAAACAAATGATCTTCAAATTGATTCAATGGAACAAAAAAATTGTCTTTAATACAAGATTTACGATATAAGTGTTGCCAGAGAGGTGCTGAAATACTCTCGAGGTCATGAACTTCCCACTTACTATAAGGACTCTTCTCTACACTTCGTCGGACAATGTTTGCTAATTGATGATCATTCAAGTAAGTATTATAATTTCCTTCGACGATATCTGCATTCGTCTTGATCGCTGTTTCTACTAAATATGAAATACCATTTGGTGCAACGCAATCATCACTGTCGATAAAATATAGATATTCTCCATTTGATGCATGAAATCCTTTCTTTCGCGCATAACTAACTCCTTGTGTCAGCTCTTTTAAAACTCGTACACGTGGATCATTTTTAGCAAAAAAGCAAGCTTTTTCATAACTGTGATCTTGTGAATTATTATCGACAAAAATAATTTCTAGATTGTCATATTCTTGATATTGTAATGAAGCATATAAATTGTCTAAATACTTTTCCGCATTATACATTGGTATGATCACACTTACTAGCATACAACCCTCTCCTTTTTCATTTCTAGGTGTGTATTATACCATACCAATTTTATTTGTCAAAAAAAAGAAGTCTCCTTCTTTTTATAAGCGCATTGGTGATAGATCGATATCTAAATTCACTTTGCGATGTGGTTGATAAAGGTCGATTAAAAAATGACACATTTGCAATAAAGGCTTCGTATGTTTATACTTTATCATAATCTGAACAGAGTATATTTGATTTACCTTTGGCATAGAAGATGCATTAGGTCCTAAAATAATCTGATCCTTTTCATTTTCCTTACGTAAATACTTCGCAACCTTGGTAATTTCCTTCCATACTTCCTTTTCATCTTTTCCCGTCATTTTAATGAGTGCTAAATTTTGATATGGTGGATACCCTAGTTTTTTTCGCAATGACATCTCCTGCTGATAGAAGGCCTGATAATCATGCTTGGCAGCTGTTTTTATACTGTAATGATCTATATTAAAGGCTTGAATCATAACTTTACCAGGTTTCTCTGCACGTCCTGCTCTCCCTGCAACTTGATTTAATAACTGAAATGTTCTCTCTGCGCTCCGAAAGTCAGGTAAGTTCAAAGAGGCATCTCCATTGATCACACCAACTAAAGTAACATTAGGAAAATCTAATCCTTTCGCAATCATCTGCGTTCCAATTAAAATATCATATTCATGATTCTGAAAAGAACGAATAATCTTCTCATGGCTTCCCTTTCGGGTTGTCGTATCGATATCCATGCGGATCACTCTCGCATTTGGATAATGCTCTTCTATCATTTCCACTAACTTCTCAGTTCCAAGGCCTCGCCCATTGATATCATGTTCATGACAAACAGGACACTCTGTTAACAATCTCGTTCCATACCCACAATAATGACATCGCATCGTATGACTTGTTTTGTGATATGTAAGTGGTATATCACAATTTGGACAATTATGGACAAACCCACAGTGATGACAGGAAATGACCGTTTGATATCCCCTTCGATTTAAAAGAAGAATCGTCTGTTCCTTCTTTTCCAAACGATCTTGGATTGCATCTTCCAATGCAGAAGACAAAATCGAATGCCCTTTTTTTATCTCTTTTCGCATGTCAATACGAATCACTTCAGGTAAATTAGAAGAAACACGATGATGCATCTCCAACAAGTGATAAATACCTGTTTTCGCACGTGTATAGCTTTCGATTTGTGGAGTCGCACTTCCTAAGATGACTGGAATTTGATAATACTGCCCTCTTTTGAGTGCAATATCGATCGCATGATACTTCGGATGATTTTCTTGCTTATAAGTCATAGAATGTTCTTCATCTATGATAATCATCCCAAGATTCGTAAATGGAGCAAAAATCGCACTGCGAGCTCCAATCACGATATGTACCTCCCCATTTTCAATCTTTCGCCATTCATCGTACTTTTCCCCTTGTGATAAACGGCTATGTAAAATAGCAATGTCCGATCCAAATCTCTTTTTAAAATGATCGACCATCTGAGGAGTTAAACTAATCTCTGGAACAAGTACGATCGCTTCCTTGCCTTCTTTTACAACTTCGCCAATCCACTGCATATAGACTTCCGTCTTACCACTTCCAGTCACACCATGTAGTAGACACGGATAAAACTGAGATCGATGTGAGATCACATCTTCCCAAACTTTTTCTTGTTCTTCTGTCAAAGGAAATGGCTTTTCCAACGTTTCTACTTCATCTTGTAGTCGGTAAACTTCCTCTTTAAATTCTATCAACACTTCTTTTTTTAATAATGTTTGCACAGCTGAAGACGAAATTGCGCACGCTTCTTTCTTTTCGATACATGTACGCGTTTGAAATAAATCTAAAATTTTCTTTTGCAATGGCGTTTCATTACCACTCACTTTATTTATTTTCAAATATGTTTGATACTTCTTAGAAATAGAAAATCCCTCTCGTGCTTTTAAGGCAGTTGGTAGCATTGTCTGATAGCAGAATATTTTCTTCGAAAGTGTTTTTTTACTCATATAATCGCCAAGTTTCAAAAGTTCTTCTGTCAAGACAGGTTTTTCATCTATCATCGTTTCTATTTCTTTCAATTCATATGTTCCGTTTTGTTCTTCCAAGAGTGCCGTCACAAATCCTTCCAATGTTTGTCTTCCAAAAGGAACGCGGACACGACAACCAACTTTCATCTTTTGCTCCATCTCTTTTGGAATGAGGTAAGAAAACGTCTGATCTAAATTCTTTGCTTTACTCTCCGTCAGTACTTCCGCTACCATACACTCACCTCTTTATCCTACTATATCATTCTAAATAAAAATTCGTCAATAAAAAGATTTTTAAAAAATTTTTTTACAAATCAAATGATAAATATCGGTACACATAATATCATAAAATCAAAGGTATTATAAAAGGATGATTTTTTCATCATCCTCATAATAGATTCATTTATCAAATTGATCTCTATCAACATGATTTAACAAAATATAATTTCTACAATCATTCACATA
>USET01000095.1 GCA_900553765.1 uncultured Mycoplasmatota bacterium | reverse complement strand
CATCATCAAATGGAATTATTTTTCCACTTTCTATAAGATATATAAGACAAATAAGTAAAATTACTAAAATGCTAAATACAATATATTTGATTTTACCTTTCATAAATTTATCCTCTTTTCTATTAATAAAGTGCTTTTATATTTTAAAAGCACTTCTTATTATGTTAAATCTATATACAAAATTTGGTGCCCTGTATGGGATTCGACCCCATGAATGCTGCCGTGAGAGGGCAGTGTGTTGAACCGCTTCACCAACAGGCCAATTAACAACATTATCATTTTAACACAAAATAATTCTTTTGACAATAAAAATGTGCATATTTCCTATGCACATTCATTTTAAGCTTGTGAATCTTTTGAGATTTCTTCTATTGTCTTATCGTTTGCATGTAACAATGCTTGGCTTGTCCAATTAGAAGTTAATCCATAATCGATATAAATAAGTTGCCCTGACATATAAGAACAAATATCACTGCCAACGACAACCATAGGATATCCCATATCTTTTGGCTCTGCCGCATATCCATTCCAGCTTTTCAAGAAGATGTTCTCGATCATTGCCGCACCCTCTTCTGCATTTCCCGTAGGACTTGTTGATTTATTAAAGTCATCTGTAAGACCTGTCGTTGTATCTCCTGGATTGATTGCATTGATTCTAATCTTACGTCCTATGAATGCTGGATCCATACATTTATAAGTAACATATGAAAGTAAACATTGTTTTGCAAAAACATAGGCACTTTGAATTAACTCTGGATGTGTTTCATAAAACTTCATTGCATCTTCCCAAGTAGGTAAATTGATTAGTTCTACGGCAGTTGGATATACTTGTTGCCAACCGAAACCTCCTACAGATGCGATATAAGTAATAGATCCATGATCAGAAATACGATCGAGTAATTGCTCTGTCATATATTTTTGACTATAGAAATTTACTTTTTGTACTAATAATTCTCTTCCAGGAAATGCTGCAATTCCATGACATAAGAATAATGCATCGATCTTTTGTGGTAAATCAGCAATGACACGATCGATTTGTTCTTTATCGCTCAAATCAGCTTGATATGCTTTTTCTACTGGCAAGTCGATCGGATTGATATCGATCGCATATACTTTTGCTCCAAGTTCGATTAATAATTCCGCAGCAGAACGGCTCATTCCTGATGCTGCACCTGTAATTACAACAGTTTTTCCTTCATAACCAAATAATTTTTTTAAATCCATTTTTTATCCCTCCTATTATCTAGGATACACTTATTTTAAAAAGAACACAAAGAAAAACACTGAAAAATCAGTGTTTATACATTTCGTTGACTCTTATTTTTACTTTAAGAAGCCCTTGATAATCGTCTCCTCTGCCTCTTTTTCAGAAAGACCGAGCGACATCAATTTCATAAGTTGTTGTCCTGCTATTTTACCAATTGCTGCTTCGTGAATCAGATTTGCATCTACATCTTTGGCATAAATTTCTGGAACTGCTTTTACAGATCCATGATCTTTAATAATGGCATCACATTCCACGTGCGCATAACACTTTTTATTTCCAGTAATATTAGATGTAAATTCTTGATAAGATGATTCTTCCGCTACAGAACGAGATGTCACATGCGTACTTGCACCTTCTCCATCTAAGGAAACGACAAAATCAGTTTTCGCTTGTTGTATTCCTGTCGTTAATATTTTTTCGTTAATTATGAGTGTAGATCCTTCTTTTAATTTAGCTTTCGTCACACGTAACGTTGTATCGACTCCTTTGATCTGCGTCGTACTCATCGATAGATAGGCATCTTTTTCTAATGTAACTTCAGTCACCGGATTGAGTTCTTTCTTTCCAGTTCCCTCACCTTCTCCATAATGTTTTTCAACATAGTTTACTTTTGCTTTTTCTTCTACATAGAAGCGATGTATTCCATCATGTTTAGAATCTTTATGTTTTCCATTATGAATTCCACATCCAGCAACGATGATCACATTCGCATTTTTACCAATATGAAAATCGTTATATACGACATCGGTAAGTCCACTTTCCGTAATAATCACAGGGATGTGAATGATTCCAAATAGAGTGTTTTCTTTAACGTAAATATCAAGTCCTGTTCCATCCTCCTTCGGAACAATCTCAATATTAGGATTTGATTTACGCTCGATCCCTTTTCCATTCTTACGAATATTGTAAGCATCTGCTTTTCTTACATCTTGATCTAATATTTCGTGAAGAAGTGATTCATCTGTTTTATTCACAAGTCATCACTCCTTTCGGACAATCTTTCTGTGGCATCAAGATTTGATGCATCATCGCGTTTTTACTCCCTACTTGTTTTATCTTACCTTGATCCATCCAAATAATTTGATCGGCAATTGCTAAAATTCTCTCTTGATGTGAAATAACAATCGTAACTCCTTTCGCATAAGATTCCATTTGTTTAAACACATCGATCAAATTTCGAAAGCTCCACAAATCGATTCCTGCTTCTGGTTCATCGAAGATAGAAACACTCGGATCCTTTGCCATAACAGAGGCAATTTCAATTCGTTTTAATTCTCCTCCTGATAGAGAACCATTGATCTCACGATCGATATATTCTCCTGCGCAAAGACCAACTTTTGATAACAATTGACATGCTTCTTTCGTTCCAATTTCTTTTTTAGAAGCAAGCTTTAATAAATCATATACGGTAATCCCTTTAAATTGTACCGGCTGTTGAAACGCAAACCCAATTCCTAACCTTGATCTTTCGTCAATTTTTTTATGAGTGATATCTTTTCCATCTAATAAAATCTTCCCACTATCTGGTTGTTCGATTCCCATGATGATTTTAGCGAGTGTCGATTTCCCACTCCCGTTGGGTCCAGTGATCACGTAAAATTTTTCTGCTTCAAATTTGAAGCTCACGTGATCTAGTATATGTTTGCCATCTCGTTTGAATGAGATGTCTTGTAACTCTAACATATCTTCATCCTTTCTATATTAACATGGTCATAACATCTATATGTTATCCATGGTTTTCTGAATATGAAATTTCTTTCATATTCACATCCATTATACTTTTAATTATTTTTGTCGTCAACGAATTATACTGCTTTATCGTGAAAAGAAACGCAAAAAAGATTGACATACTTTTCATTTCTGTGTATATTATTCAGTGAGGACGTCGGATTGACGCTAGATTTCAAAAAATATACAGAAAATGTAAAAAAGCTATTGCAAAACTTTGGAATATCATGTATACTGTAATAGTCGTTTGACATTTAAGTGGGCTTGTAGCTCAGCTGGTTAGAGCGCACGCCTGATAAGCGTGAGGTCGATGGTTCAAGTCCATTCAGGCCCACCATTTAAATGCCTCTTTAGCTCAGTCGGTTAGAGCATCTGACTGTTAATCAGGGGGTCGTAAGTTCGAGTCTTACAAGAGGCGCCATTTTGTTGGCCTGTTGGTGAAGTGGTTCAACACACCGCCCTTTCACGGCGGCATTCATGGGTTCAAATCCCATACAGGTCACCAAGTTAAAAAATAAACCTTACATTTGTAAGGTTTTTCTTTTGTCTAATTATTAATTTTATGATGTGCTGTCGGACTAGACATCGTAAGCGGTGCGAACGTATATCCATGGGATAACCCATATTGAATAATCGTCTCTACTGCATTGACACTAAATCCTTGGCTATCGTGTTGTAAAACGATACTATAATCGTTTCGTAAATTGCGAATTACATTGTTAGCAACCACTTGTGTCGATGTTGTTTCTCCAGCATCTCCACTTGTAATATTCCAATCAAAATACTTATATCCT
>USET01000094.1 GCA_900553765.1 uncultured Mycoplasmatota bacterium | reverse complement strand
GTGCGCCCATATTCACGCCATGAAAAGCGATACACCATATTGCTCAATTCATGGCTTCCGTATCGGATATGAAGGCGCACAAGACTATGATTTATTCTTACGTGTCGTAGCTGCAACGAAAGATGAAAATATTTATCATATTCCAAAAATTTTATATCATTGGCGTATGATTCCAGGTTCGACAGCAGCGATTATGAGTAACAAAAGTTATGCGTTCGATCGTGGAAAGAAAGCATTGCAAGATTACTTTGACAAGAAGAAAATCGCATGTCATGTTTCTCGTGTACCGAAGTTCCCATACTATTATCCAAAGTATAAAGTTTCTAGAACAAATATGATTACAGTAATTATTACTGGAAATGATAAAAAGGCAAAACGTTGTCAAGAACAACTTGAGAAATTTACAGATTATAAACGTATGGAAATATTGCTTTCAAATGGAGAATCATTCGACGAGTTAGTAGCGAAGGCAAAGGGAAAATATATCGTTGTGATGGATGCGACAACACAATTGCAAAAAGAATCTTCAATCTATAGTTTGATTCAATTTGCAGCTGTTGATCACGTTGGAGTTGTTTCTCCTTCTATTCGCAAAAGAAATAGTTACTTTAAGTCTTCAGGAGTGATTTTATTTAAAGATCATTTCAAACATGTTTTATATTCAGGACGTCAAAAGATAACAGCGGTAGAACCAAAATTAAAAATACCAGTAAATTATTCTGTACCAGGAACGAAAGTAATGGCATTTGACAAAGAGAAGTATTTGAAAGTAAATCGAAAACTAAAGATCGACGGAATACCAACAGAAATAGATTGGATCAAAATTTGTTTAAATTTCATCAAAGAAGGATATTACAATGTATGTGATTCTTCAAATGAATACGTTTGTTCAGGTAATTTAGAACTTCCTTATGACCAGGAAGCATATCAAGCATTAAAAGTAAAACAGGATCCATTTTATAATCCGAACTATAGTAAGACATATATGTTTAAATTAGATAAGTTAGAGGAGACCACAGATGAAAAATAAAATAAAAGAGTTAGCAAAAAAGTCAAAACATGTGACAGCTCTATATAATCGTGTTGTTCGTAATCGAAAGACTGAAGATGTCGAGAAGATTGTGAATCAATATTATCCAACACAAGGAAAACGAATTATTTTAATAGGACACAGTGGTGGATTAGGTGGAGCAGAGACATTGTTAAAGAATATGATGAAAGAATTTGTCAGACAAGGAATTCAAATTGTAACACTTGTTCGTGGAGATGGACCTATTATTGCATCATATAAAGAAATCGCACCTACGTTTATTATCGATACTCCAGAAAAGAATGAGTATTATATAAAGTCGTTGAAAAAACTAGGATACGATAGTGCGATCTCCAATACGATGACAACTGGAGATTTAATCCCATTGTTGCATGAAAATGAAATTTTTTCTGTCAATCTCATTCATGAACTTCCAGGAGTCATTCGTCTGTTAAAATGTGAAGAGCGTGCCAAAGAAATTGCGGAACATTCTGATTTAGCTGTATTTCCGGCAAAATATGTACGAGATCAATTCGCAACGATCGCACCAATTCACGTAAAAGAGATGATTCAACCACAAGGTCTATACATGAAATATGATCAATTTGATCACGAGAAATCTCGTCAGTATATGGAAGAAAAGTACGGAATTCCTAAAGATCATTTCATTATTTTAAATGTAGGTCTCGGAGAGAAGAGAAAAGGATTTGACTTATTTG
Organism: uncultured Mycoplasmatota bacterium; assembly: GCA_900553765.1. Lineage (GTDB taxonomy): Bacteria > Bacillota_I > Bacilli_A > RF39 > UBA660 > Fimihabitans > Fimihabitans intestinipullorum. The sequence goes on along the minus strand of USET01000094.1, from coordinate 2,044 downwards.
TCACAATGGCAGAAAAACTTCAAGAAGAAGACTATACTTTTATATGGGTTGGAACTTTGGATCAAGAGATGAAATCTACGTATGGGGATAGAATTCATAAGTTGAAAAACTTTGTACTCCCTGGATTTATCGGTGAAAAAGAGACGTTTATGAAGTTTTATGACGCATGTAATTTATTTGTATTGACATCTAGAGAAGATCCATTCCCATCTGTTGTATTAGAAGCGTTCAATGCAGAGAAACCTGTCATTGCTTTTCTAAATGCAGGTGGATTTCAAGATATTGTTCGAAATGATGAAAGTGGATATCTCGTCGCTTACGAAGATATAGATGCGATGATCGATAAAATGAAAATGTTGAAAGATGATCCAAAACTATGTAAAAAGTTAGGGAAACGAGCTAAGAAAATTTGTGATCAACATTGTTTTCAACATTATATTGAAGTATTAGTGAAAGCATGTAAATGAGGTGAAAAAATGCAGGAACAAAAATATAAGGTAAGTGTGATCATACCAAATTATAATTATGCAGGTTACTTAAAAAAACGAATTAAAGTAATCGAAAAACAGACGTATCCTATCTATGAACTTATCGTGTTAGACGATTGTTCTACGGATAAAAGTCGTGCAGTCATTGAAAAAATGGCAAAAAAATATCCAATCAAAATGATATTTAATGAGGAAAACAGTGGATGTGTCTTTAAACAATGGCAAAAAGGAATTGAAGCTGCAACAGGAGATTACATTTGGATCGCAGAGGCTGACGATCAAGCAGATAAGAAATTTTTAGAAAATATGGTAAAAAAATTCGAAGATCCAGAAGTAGTCCTTGCTTTTTCCGATTCAAAACAAATTAACGAACGTGGAAGAGTTATTCGAAAAACATGTAGTGATTTAGCAGATGAACATCAAGATGGAAGATACCGCTCTGATTATATCAATGATGGAATCGATGAAATTACGAATTATTTGATCGTAAAGAATTATATTTACAATGCTTCTGGTGTCGTGTTTAAAAATGGTGATTACCACGATATCTTAGAAGAGTGTACGAAATTCCATTTGGCAGGAGACTGGTATTTCTACATTCAAGTATTGAAAAGAGGAAAAGTTGCATATGTAGCAAAACCGCTCAATTATCATCGAATTCATACAAATAGCGTAACGAAGACGACGAAGAAGCAAAATCACTATGACGAAGTTGTTAGAATTCAAGAAGAAATCAAAAAGGAATATCCTGTTTCAGACCAAGTTTTAAAAGAAGTAGAAGATCAAAGGCAAAAGTTAAAACAAGTCCTAGGATTATAGGAGGAATACATGAAAATATTAGTATTAGGAGGTCAAGGATTCATTGGCCAAAATTTATGTCAACGTTTATTATCTGAAGGGCATGACATTAGAGTACTTGAGTATAATGTGAACCCGGCGAGATGTTTAGAAGGGGTTTTATATAAACAAGGCAATTTTACAAATATCGATACGTACAAAGATATGTTGAAAGATATCGACGTCGTTTATCATTTGATTAGTACGACGAATGCAAATAATTCTAATCGTGAGATCAAACGTGATATAGAAGAGAACGTTATAGGAACGGTAAACCTTTTGGATGCTTGCGTAGAAGCGGGAATCAAAAAGGTAGTGTTTGCATCGAGTGGTGGAACCATCTATGGAATTCCAAAAGAGGTGCCGATCCCAGAAACTCATCCAAACAATCCGATCTGCTCTTATGGAATTACAAAGTTGGCAGTTGAAAAATATTTGAATCTATACCATCATTTATATGGACTCGATTATGTCTCATTACGCTTGTCTAATCCTTATGGACCACTTCATCAATCTATGACACAAGGGCTTATCAATGTGATCCTACAAAAGGTGATCAAAGGAGAACCAATCGAAGTTTGGGGAGACGGAAAAGTGGAACGTGACTATATTTATATCGATGATGTAATCGATGTTTTAGATATGGTTAAGGATAGAACAGTAGAAGAAAAAGTGTTCAATGTTGGAAGTGGACAATCTCATTCTATCTGTGATATAAT
>USET01000093.1 GCA_900553765.1 uncultured Mycoplasmatota bacterium | reverse complement strand
GACATTGACAACGATCAACAAGTTCTTTGAGAACAGCCTGAATGTGTCTGAGACCTCCAGACAGCTCTATATCCATCGTAACACCTTAGTTTACCGGTTGGATAAATTACAAAAGAGTACCAGATTGGACTTGCGCGTCTTTGAAGATGCAATCACATTTAAGATTGCCTTGATGGTAGTAAAATATATGAAGTATATGGAGTCTTTAGATTACTAGAAGTTTAGGAGGCACACATGATTAAGCTCGAACATGTCAGTAAGGCATATTCTGCAGGAATACCGGCATTGAATGATGTCAGTCTGCATATAAAAGAGGGCGAGTTTGTGTTCGTAGTCGGAGAGAGTGGTTCCGGTAAATCCACCTTTATCCGTCTGCTGTTAAAAGAACTTGAGCCGACCTCGGGAAAAATCTTCATTAATGGTCAGGAAATTAACCGGTTAAAGAGAAAACAGATTCCGAAACTCCGCCGGAACATCGGTGTTGTATTTCAGGATTTCCGTTTGCTGAGAGACCGGAACGTATATGAAAATGTTGCTTTTGCACTTGAAGTCTTTGGCCTTCCAAAAGACGAGGTGCATTCTAAAGTACTAAAAGTACTAGAACTCGTCGGATTAAAACATAAAGCTAAGAATTATCCGACACAATTATCCGGTGGAGAACAACAACGTGTTGCGATAGCACGTGCGATTGTAAATGGTCCTAAATTGTTGATTTGTGATGAACCAACAGGAAACTTGGATGAAGTTACAAGTATGGAAATTATGGCTGTCTTAGAGGAAATTAGTAAGATGGGAACGACGATTATCATGGTAACACATGATACAGAAATTGTAGATAAAATGAAAAAACGCGTTATTCTGTTAGATAGTGGTAGAATTGTAAAAGATTATCCAGAAGGTACTTATCATCATGAAAATCTCTAAAAAGAGATCAAAAGAAGACGTGGGAAAATGAGACAATGGAAGTTATTTCCGTTGTGAGAAAAGAAAGGATTGAGAGTCATGAAGGTATTTAGAATTCTGGGAAGAAATATTAGAGATTCATTTAAGAGTGTATTTAGGAACTTTTCCTTATCGCTCGCATCAATCTCTTGTATTACAATTACATTAATTGTAGTTGCAATCTTTGTTATACTAACGTTTAACGTAAATAATTTTACTACACTTGTCGAAAAAGATGTGACAATCGTCGCATTTCTCGATGTGGATATTACACAAGAAAATATTAAAGTAGTCGAGAAGAAAATTGCTGACATCGATGAAGTCGATAACTATACATTTCAATCAAAACAAGAAATATCTGAAGAAATGATGGCATCGAGTGAAACATTTAAAAATATAATGAAAGAATGGACGGAGGACGATAATCCTCTTCAGGATACATTTTTAGTAAAAGTCAAGGATATTAACGATATCGCGGATGTTGCAAAAAGGATTAAGAAAATGGATGGTGTTTCTATCGTTAAATATGGAGAAGGAATGGTAGAACAACTAATTTCTATTTTCGAAGTTGTCAGAAAGATATGTATGGGAACCGTGATTGCGCTTGTCTTAGTGACAGCATTCTTAATTTCTAATACAATTAAGATTACAATTTTCTCAAGAAGAAGAGAGATCGAGATTATGAGACTTGTTGGAGCTAGTAATATCAACATTAAAATTCCATTTATATTTGAAGGGTTATTTTTAGGAATTATGGGATCTATATTGCCTATTATCGCAACTGTTTATGGATATAATTTATTGTATGATAATTTTGATGGACAGTTATTTTCACCATTTATTAAATTAGTTGAACCAGAGCCATTTGTACTGTTTGTATCTCTTGCACTTCTAGTGATCGGAATTTTAGTCGGTATGTTTGGTAGCTGGCGTGCTGTTAAGAAGCATTTAAAAATATAAGGTGATCATATGGAAAAAAGAAAGTTAGAATTAGAAGAAAATAATCCTTTGAAGGATTATTTAGATGAAATTATCGGAAGTTTAGAGAATCAAGAAGAAGTTGAATTTCCAACATATGATTTTCATTTAGAAGAAGAGAAAGAAGATGAGTAATTCATCTTCTTTTTGTATAGGTATATTTTATATTATGATATCATATACTTCGAATGGGTGAGAAAATGGAATACAAAATAGGGGATCATGTTACGAGAAAATCATATCAAAATGATACGGTATTTGTTATCATTGATATTGAAGATGACAACTATATTTTAAAAGGGTTAAATATTCGTTTGATAGCAGATAGTCCAAAGGAAGATTTGCAAAGTTACAACGAAGAAGAGGATATTGAACAGGAGAATCCCTTTCTAGAGAGAGTGAAAATTTGTAATACTTTAGATCGGGATGATTACTTTTATTTGACGGGTAAGATTTTGCACATCGATGCGGATGAAGATTATTTGAATCGATGTTTAGATTATTATAAGACCAATAATTTATGGGCGGTTGGAATTCACGAACAGGAATCACAGATTCCATATCGTATGAGAGAATTGTTGGAAGAGTATCGCCCGACGATCGTCGTTATTACAGGGCATGATGCTTATTATAAGAAAAAGGGAAACAAAGATGATATGAATGCTTATAAAAATAGCAGAAATTTTGTAAATGCAGTAAAAGAAGCCAGAAAGTACGAGAAAAGTCACGAAAAGTTAATCATCATTGCAGGTGCGTGTCAATCGGATTACGAAGAGTTAATTATGGCAGGCGCTAATTTTGCATCTAGTCCGAAACGAATCAATATTCACGCTTTGGATCCAGCAATTATTGCGTCTAAAATTAGTTTATCTGATGTTACTTCTGATATCGATTTAAAGGGTATTTTAGAGATGACGAAATATGGACCAAATGGAATTGGAGGAATTAAGACCAAAGGTACGATGTATGTCGGATATCCAAGATAGGAGGTTATATGACAATACATAAAATTAAAGAAGAACTAGGTGAACATATTGGAGATAAAGCTATGATTAAATATAGCTTAGGGAGAAATAAATATGAGAAATATGAAGTCGTTATCGAAAAATTATATAATAATATTTTTTTGGTACGAGTTGGGAGCGGGAAAGAAGTGCAGATGAAATCATTTTCTTATATTGATATTATTACGAAGACCATAAAAATAGATTACGATGCTTAATACTATATGGTAAGTAAAACATGACATAAGACAAAAGATCAGACATATGATGTAATATATAATATTTCATCGATATCGCATATTGCAATAATAAAAAAAGTGTTATATAATGAAGATGTATAGTAGTATACTGAAGGGAGAGATTTATTTGAAAATCACATCTGTTAATGTTCGCAAAGTCGAAAAAGAAGCTTCAAGAATGAAAGGAATAGCATCTGTTTTACTCGATGATTGTTTTGCAGTGCATGATATTCGTATTATCGAAGGAGATAACGGACTTTTTATCGCTATGCCTAGTCGTAAGACTGCTACTGGTGGATACCGTGATATCGCACACCCAATCAATCCAGAGAGCAGAAAAATGTTTGAGGATGCCATTTTAGAAGCTTTTAAAAACGAGGCGTAACATAAAAACTCTAGTATTAGAGTTTTTTCATGCTCCTTTCGGAAGAGAGATTTACTCTCTTTTTTTGTTCTATTTTTTAATCGCTCACATAAATTTATAATAAAAGGAGGAGAAAAATGGACAAGGATCACACGACAATTTCATCTTTGAATCACAATGTCACGATGAGTGATAGAAAAAATATTATGATCAGTGGTGTGAAGAAGATTGATAGTTTTGATAATAACCGGTGTAAAAAAAATAGAAAACTTTGATAGTGAAGAATTTTTACTTGAAACAAGTATGGGATATTTAGTAGTGAAAGGAGAAGAGCTAGAAATTATAAAATTGGATACTTATCAAGGAAATGTGTCTATCAAGGGAAGAGTAAATAGTCTGACGTATATGGATCATGGTAAACAGGAGAAAAAGGAGGAAGGAGTTTTTAGTAAACTCTT
>USET01000092.1 GCA_900553765.1 uncultured Mycoplasmatota bacterium | reverse complement strand
CTTTCAAAAATATCATAATCTACGACATTTCCTTTCTCGTCGATTTCCATTTCGCATGACATTGCTAAACGATCTACTCCACCATTTAACGAACAAATTCCATTTGATAATTTATGTGGCAGCATCGGAATAACTCGATCTGCTAAATAGACGCTTGTTCCACGTTCAAACGCCTCTTTATCTAGTGGTGTATTTTCTTTTACATAATAAGATACATCAGCGATATGAACACCTAAAAAATAATGACCATTCTCAAGTCTTTTAAATTCTACTGCATCATCTAAGTCTTTCGCATCGTCTCCATCGATTGTAAAAATCATATGATCTCTCAAATCACGACGATTTTTCTTTTCTTCTTCTGATACTTCTAGTTCAATTCCCTCTACTTGTTCCATCACTTCATCAGGAAAAGTATCATTAATTTCATATTTTGCTACAATCGATAGAATATCGACTCCAGGATCGTTTTTATGTCCTAGAATCTTTACAACTTGACCCTTGTAATTATTGTCTTTTAATTTATTTAATATTTTTACCAATACTTTGTGCCCATTCATAGCACCTAGTGTCTTGTCTTGATCGATCTCAATATTTAGTTTTACCTTATCATCATCTAAATCGACATGTCCTTTTCCGCCTTTATAGTAGAATTCTCCAACCATCTGTTTTAGTTTACGGTCGACAATCTTTACGACACGACCTTCCAAATCACTTCCCTTTTGAGAAGTAATTTCAACGATGACAGTATCCCCGTGAATTGCATTATTCATATGTGAAGGTGCGATGAAAACATCATCGTCTCCCTCGATATCGACAAATCCAAACCCTTTTTTATTTCCTAGTAGCTTTCCTATCTTTAAATGACTATTCTGAAATAACATATAATTGTTTTTATTTGTACGATATACTTTTAATTGGTCTTCTAAACGATTTAAGGTTTTTAATAATTCTTTTAGTTCTTCCACCGAACCAAGGCCGAGTAAATCTTCCAATTCTGAAACAGAATAAGCTCTCTTCTCGTGCCTAAGTATCTCTAATATCTGTTCTTCCATAACCCACCTCTATTTTCATTATAAAGGATATCCATGTAAAAATACACATTTACACTATTTACTTTACGAAAATTAACACTTTTCGACCTTTTGTTTTCTTTTATTAAACCGTACCACATTTATAAATGACAACAAAAAACTAATGATTGGGATTGCCAATATCACATATTTTACCCAACTATATTCTTTCAGCCTAAGAATGGAAAACAAACTATCTGTATCTGTCACGGATCGGTGACATGCTCCTAAATGCTCTTCACAAAATGTACCAATTACATCTGTTGTATAAAAAAGAAAGCATAGAAAAATAATAAGTACAATCGATAAAATTGCGATCCCGATCCACTGTGTTCTCCCCTTCTTTTCGTTCTCTTTTTTCAATTCTAACCTCATTTCTAAAAAAGAATCTTATTTACAAGATTCTTTCAACTTCTCGATCAACTCATCTTCGTTCTCGGCAATTAGTGGTTTATGATTCAAAATCAAAAAAGCCTTAGTTTGACCAATCCCACAAAAATTCTGACATCCAATTTGAATCTCCGCATCAGGAAGAATCTCTTTAATTCTTGGAACCAATGTTTCCACGTTTGTCCCTCTGCATTTATCACATATCTTAATTCTAGTTCTTAACATTTGGTAGTATGATCTCCACTTCATCACCATTCGAAATAAAATGTGCATTGGCATCATCTGTATCGATATGCATTTCGTAGTAAGAATTATCTGCGACACGTACGGAAACGTTTTCCATTACTCCACCTTTTTCTCCTCCTACTCTTACCGATACTTTATCGATTCCTTCTAATCCCAATCTCTTTGCATCTTCTTTCGTAGCATGGATATGTCTCGTTGCGATAATACATCCTTCTTTTAGGTCGATCGTTCCATTTGGACCAATCAATGTAATTGGAGCACTCCCTACAACATCTCCAGATTCTCTCATTGGTGGTTTTAAACCAAGTGTAAAGGCATCTGTCTTAGAGATCTCCACTTGTGTATATGGACGAACAGGCCCGAGTACACGTACTTTTTTGATTTCATTTTTCTCAGTTTTTAACGTTACCATTTCCGCACTTGCAAATTGTCCTGGCTGATTGATATCTTTTACCTTCGTTAACTCGTGTCCAATTCCGAATAATGTTTCTAAATCTTCTTTTGTCAAATGAACATGACGGTTTGATACTCCTACTGTCACTTTCATATTTCCACCTCCACAAGTCATTATATCATGATTCCCATTTTGAACGATCATATTTCCACCTATTTGACATACATTCTACATAAAAATTATTTTAAATGAAACGTCTTCGGTGCATATCGATATGCCAAAAACAACGAAATAAGAACATACGCTACAGCAAATACGATCATAACTGTCCCAAATACCATCGTTGGCATTTTAAGGTCCATCATGTAATAACAAATAAAATAAGTAGCCCCATTGATGACTTGGTAGGCAGGACTCTTCATCTCCATATTGATGTTATATGGTTGAAGCAAATAATAAATGACGAGATGATGTACCGAAAAAAAGATCGCCATAGAAATAATCGATACAAATAAAACGATATAATTTAAATCTTCCGAAGTTCCACCACTTAACCACAATAAAAATGGAAGTGCGAGTGCAATCACAAAAGCAGGCTCCAAATTAATTTTTACAATATCGACAATTCGTCTTCGAAATAATTCCAAAATAGTTTTAGGTTGACGATAGAATCGGTAAGTCAGCATGCTATGATCACAGTTCATAAACATCGCTTGTGTTACCGTACTTCCTCGATTTAACAAATACATAATAAATAGAAAATATGGCAAGAAATTCATCATCACACTATTTACGGGCTTTTTTGCATCCGGCACAAAAACCAACACCAAACCTGCAATGCAAGTGACAACAAATGCAACTAAAGCAATATTATGTGCAGATGTCGTCAAGATCTTACGATGACGTTTAATAAAGAGTTCGTGAAAGAAATCATATCCCTTCTTATTACTTGTCGCCAAATTTTTATTGTCGATCGCATTTAAGGCGTTTTTTCTCAACGTGTCTTGCTGCGTATTCTTCGCATTCAAGATCACATGATCTGGTGTTAATAATTTCTTATATATTGTAAAATAATCGTCGAAATCTACAATGTATTTCCACATTATAATTCCAAGAATAATGACAAGTAAATAGCAACAAAGCATAATCCACTCTATTCCTGGTATCTTACATAACGGAACGATATAAGCAAGCACCGTAAATAATATAATGAAAATCCAAATGACAGGGGTTGGCTTATTTTCATTGACAATTAATTCTCTTTTCTTATAAAGATTCAGATTGCAAGCCGTCGATATGACTTTTAAACCAACTACCATCCATGGCGCAAGTAGACATAAATACCAAGGAATGCGTGATAGAAATCCAAATAAAAACACAAATGGATACATACCTATGATCATCTTTAAAAGAAAATATCCATATTCTGCAATCGCCTCTTTTTTAGCATTCATTCGCATTAAGACAATCGCATAATACTTATCCTTAGTAGGATTAAACATATTTGTATTCAACCATGTTCCTACAATAGTAAGAAAAAATAAGATAATGAGAAAAGATGATACTTCGTTTTCCTTGTAAAGAGAAGCGGGTAAAAACACCATTAACGAAATATAGAGAAATTTCCCAAGGCTAGCATTTTTAAGGCTTTTTACCACTGTCCACTCGTTAATTCCCTTTAAAAATGGGGCTTTTATTACCTTTATGTTTTATTTTATTCCAGCTAATCTCTAGCAGAGTGGCTCTAAAAGTGGCTCCAGAATTGCAAATTTTCCACATCTTTATATCTTTAATTTTCAACTATAATATACCATTTAATCCTTTATAAGTCTATATAATTTGACTTATTTCCAATTAAGAGCGATTAATATTACATTCTATTTGGAGGTGTAATGTGAAGTATATTATTAAGCCTAAGAATCGTATTGAGTGTATAAGCAGAAATGGTGACTATCACGGCTTCTTTATCATCAGG
>USET01000091.1 GCA_900553765.1 uncultured Mycoplasmatota bacterium | reverse complement strand
GCTGCCACGATGTTGTCATCAACTTTAACACCGACATAATAACTTTTCCAATGGTGTTGCTTTCCGATTTCTTCCATCTCGGGAGCTTGTACAAAGTCATTCAGTGGTTGTGTTTTTAAGAATGCTCGAAATTCTTCTTTTGATAGTTCTGTAAATTTCATGTCATCGTATCCTTTCTTATGTACCCAAATTTATTTTATCTTAGTTCGCTAATGTATGCAAGATAGAAGTATAAAAAAACTAGATATTACTATCTAGTATATTTCATAAGTGGCGTCCTGGGAGAGATTCGAACCCCCGACCGACGGCTTAGAAGGCCGTTGCTCTATCCTGCTGAGCTACCAGGACACGTGTTCCTTTTGGAAACATAATGATTATACCTCAAAAATAAATTTTATTCAATAGTTTTTATCCATTTTCTCTAAAATGTAAAAAGAAAGCTTACTTTTCGCTTCCTTCTACATCTTTTAATACTGTTTTATATACCTCTTCCGTATCTACTTGAAACACGACTTCTTCGACATTATAGTTATCTCCAACTGAAAGGCAAATCGTATAGATCACTTCTTCTAGAATATCTTTTTTCGTTGCATCGTTAAAAATATAGGAATTAAAGTTTAATGATAGAACATCTTCACTTTGTTGGATATCTAACAGTTCTGTATTGCTATTTAAAAAACTCATCAGATTTGTCTGATACATATTAGCACTTGTCAATTCATCGATAATGATTTTGATTTTATCTCGATCGTCATTTAAATATTTGGTCACAGGAACATAGTAATAGCTGTCGTTATATTCGTCGACATAATAAACTGTTACTTGATTGATGCTATCAGTACTTGTAAGATCGTATTCTTTATTGATACCGAATGATCGATCTAACGTACTAGGTAAATTGATGCCACTTTTTGGAAGTTTCGTTAAAACATCTCCATCGACGAAGATGATGACGGATTTTACTTCTTTGATACTAGTTGCAGTATAGACGATCGCTTCTACTACTTTTTCTTCCATCTCCTCATTTACATCGAGAAGTTCTTTGGAAAAGTCAACTTTTAGTATTCCATCTTGTAAGTCGATACTATTAATTTTGGTATCACTCGGTATAATTGCTTTGAAACCATTCGGAACGCGAGATTCATTCGGTCCTTCTTGAATTAATGTAAGTAAGGCCTCTTTGACTTTTGATAATGGATCAGCTGTTTCACTTGCTACTACCTGTGTTCTTCCTAATAAGTTATCTTGATTCAGTAAAAATACAGTTTGTTCTTCTACTTGACTTTCAACGTATTCGATATTTTCAGGAACATTTTCTAATTGTTTTATTTCTTCTTTTGGAATCATATAGACTAAAAATAAAGCAAATAGGGCAGATGTAGCGACGATTACTTTACGTGATAAGATTCGTTTGATCATAAGTCACCTCTAACTAACTATATGAAAAAAATCGTATTTTAATACGATTTTATAATGAAATTTCTCCAAGTTTCAAAAGTTCTACAACTGCTCCAGCACGCCCTTTCACCCCAAGCTTTTGCATGGCATTCGAAATGTGATTGCGGACTGTTTTCTCACTAATATGTAATTCCTTCGCGATCTCAGTCGTCGATTTATTTAGTATGAGTAACTCAAAAACTTGTTTTTCTCTTTTGGTTAATATGCTCTTGTTCACGATTTCCCTCACTTCCTAAGTTGGGTGGTTTTTACTTTCTCATATTATTTTATGTGCAACCTGTTTTTTCGTGCGGGATTTTCACTCAATATAAAAATAGATGAGACATCTATTTTTGATATTTGACAGAGATATATTTTTTCGTGTCGTAATTTTTTTGGATACTGCGCATGATATTATTTGCCTGTTTGTTGTCAAGCTTATCTGCAACGACGACAACGCGAATTTGATCACCATCGATTTTAACGAATGCTTCTAAATTAAACTCACTTTTGATATTTTTTTCTAGCGTTTCTTCCTCACCACGAGTTACATTTAGATTCTTCATTTTTTCAAAAGCTTGATTTTTCTCTTCTGTCGTACTTTCTGAATTTGTTAAAATTTCTTTTAACTCATTCATTTCTTGTACCATTTGCTCATCTGCTTCCACTCGAAGAGAAGTTAGTATTTCGCTTTCTTCGATACTTACAGTCGCTTCATTTTCATTTTTTTTGGTTTCTTTCTTTTTCTCTTGACTGTCCGTATTATATTGGTTGCTACCAGTGAGTAATAGTTCTGTCGGCATCGTAACATAGTAGACACTTAATACGAGAATTAAACTAAATAACGTAAGAAACCACAAACTTTTTTTATTTATCATATTTTTTCCCTCCCAGTAATCTCTCTAGTAAAGTATATTACCCTTTGTCCCGTTTAGAACTAAAATCACGAAAAAGAAAAGAAATCAAAGAAAACTATTATTTTTTCATTTTTTATTGACAATTGTTATATACTGTTATATATTATGTATAACAGTTGAGGTGATGTTGTGAAGATAGTCATTAGTAACAGTAGTTCTGTTCCTATTTACGAACAGATTAAAAATACGATCATCGAACAGATTATGTCAGGAGAGCTAGCAGAAAACGAAGCTTTACCATCGATTCGTGCTTTAGCACTCGATATTAAAATAAGTGTTATGACGATCAAGAAAGCGTATGACGAGTTGGAAAAAGAAGGCTATATTATTTCCAGGCAGGGAAAAGGAACCTTTGTTGCACCGCAAAATGTAGAACTATTAAAAGATAGAAAACAACAAGAAATAGAAAGTTATCTTTTGAAAATTATAGATATTAGCAAGTGTTATCAAATACCAAAAGATGAAATTATAGAATTATTTGAATATATGTATAGGAGTGAGGAAAATGAAAAGTGCAGTAAAAATTCATAATTTAACAAAGCGATATGATTCAAAGTTTCAATTGAATGTCGATTTAGAGATACCAAAAGGAATGATCATCGGTCTCATTGGAGAAAATGGAGCAGGGAAAACTACTTTAATGAAATCTATGTTAGATATTATTCATCCAGAGCAAGGAACTATTTCCTTTGAAAAAGGATCTGAACATGTCGGTGTTGTATTAGATCAATCCTTTTTCCCAGAGATTTTAACACCGATGGATATTCATCATATCATGAAGGATATTTATTCTACTTGGGATGCAGATATGTATTTTCGATACATGAAAGACTTTGATCTACCACTTCATAAAGCCATCAAAACGATGTCGAAAGGAATGAGAAAAAAATTGGAAATCGCAACCGCTTTTTCTCATCATCCAAGTCTACTTATTTTAGATGAACCTACGAGTGGATTAGATCCAGTTGTAAGAAGCGAAGTGTTGGATCTGTTTTTAGAATTTATTCAAGATGAAAATCATACCATTTTATTTTCTACTCATATCACGAGCGATTTAGAACATATCGCAGATTACATTATCTTTTTGGACGATGGAAAGATTATATTAAAGGAAAATAGAGATACTTTACTAGAAGAATATGGAGTTTTAAAGTGTAGTGAAAAAGAATGGAAAACGATTGATCCAAAGGACTACGTGACATATAAAAAAGGAAAGTATCAATATGAATTATTAGTAACTGATCAAAAACGAATGAAAAAGAAATATCCGAACATGGTTGTGGATCGTATCAGTTTAGAAGAATTGATGGTGCTTACGATAAAAGGAGTGAAAGTATGTTAGGTCTAATGAAGAAAGATTTATTTGTCATGAGAGGAAATTGGAAACATTTATTGCTTTTTCTTGCAATTATCTTATTGATCGCAATGGATGGAAATGAAATTTTCTATTTCGTACCTGTCTTCATCAGTGTCATGGTATTTATGACGACGTTTAGTTATGACGATTATAATAAGTGGAATGCTTATGCGATTACGTTAGTAAAAGATCGAACGACAATCGTTCGTGCGAAATATATAGGAAGTATTTTACTAACGATTGGAGCCATTTTGATAACGTACTTATTCGCTTTTGTTGTTAGTTTGCTTGGGAATAAAATAGTGTGGACACAGATGAATGAAATGATGTTAGGGTGTTCATTTGCAATGATTTTATTACAGTCATTTATGTTTCCTTTGATATTTAAATATGGAACAGAAAAGGGAAGACTTGTTTTATTCTTTGGATTCTT
>USET01000090.1 GCA_900553765.1 uncultured Mycoplasmatota bacterium | reverse complement strand
AACGAAGCGAAATATCAACGACACAGTTTCCATTAGGGCTTTTAAATAATAGTGACTATTTAAAAATATCATGTCAAACATCTGGAGGTAAATCGACTACAGATTGCTCTAAGAATAACTATTTATATAAGTCAAAATATCAATGGTGGATGATCAACTATGGTGAAGAAAAAGATGCATGGTTTGTTCATAAAGATGGTACGATGAAGTCAGATACAATTGGTTATTCTCATGAATATCGATTTAGTGGCGTTAGGATGGCATTCTACTTAAAAGCGGACACTTTACTAACCGGAAGTGGAACGGAGAATAGTCCATATCGCATTATTAAATAATAAATGATAAAACCAATATTTTGCAATATTGGTTTTTACATGTTCTTTACATATTTCTTGACAATTTATATGGTTTTTATATAATAATTTATATTGAGAAAGGGGATGGATGTAATGTCATTGATTGAAAAAAAGAAAACATTGTATAAAAAAATGCTTGCTATAGCGCTTGCTACGACCGCTACATTAGGAATGACTGGATGCAATAATAACGAGATGGGATCAGAAGAAGAATATTCTGAAACGATGATGAATAATGGTTCAAGATATGATGATAAAACATTTCAACAGGAACCGTTGAGTAAAAAATATTTACCCGAAGCTATTATGGATAGCACTAAAACAAAGCTTTTATCAACTGGTACATATATTGATGCAGAGGATTTAAACGAGATGCCGGATGAGAAGACGCTTGAATTGAATGATCAGGCAATTTGTTATTGGTATTCAAGTAGTACAGAACAAAACGGAGAATTAGTGAACACAAAATATGCGTTGTCATACCCAGAGTTTTTATATCCTGATGGTGCTGCTACAGTTATGAAAGAAGAAGGAAAAGACGTAATCCATTTTCTTGGGATTGAGATTGTCGATATCGTTGATTATCAAAAAGACAAGGATGGAGATTACGAGAAATACATTCAACTTGAATCAAATGAGATTGTATCTGCTGGGCGTGTCTTGTCAGAAAGTAAGATAGAGGAATTAGATGGAAATCAAAAAGTATTAAAATAAGATAGAATTGATTTCCATTTTTTTTGTTTGACAAGTATTTAGAATTGAGATACTATGATATTAGATAAAAGATTGAGGGGATTTTATGATGCAAAACATTGTTAGATATAATCAGGCATTTAGAGAAAAACTTTTCAGTAGAAGTTCTGAGCTTGTTTTGAATAAGGCTATTTCTTTGGAAGAGGATGACAATGTTTCTTATTTACCACATACGACTATGAGTAAAGAAGAGACTAATCAGTTAATCCTTTGTCAAGAAATTAAAGTTGAAAATTTGAAAAAGATGCCTAATGAAAAAGTATTAGATGAACGTATGATGACATTAGCATATCATTACCGTACGTTATTGGATCGAAATGGAAAACTAGAACCTCTCGATTTGAAAGTGACAGTAGGCGAACCTCTTCGCAATGATCAATTATTTCGAAAGCGGTGTTATTTGGAGAATGGTAAACTGTATGATCTCCACTATGTTTTTGATGCGATTTCAATTCATCCGGTGTTTCGATATTATCAATTAAGAGAAGATCAGGAAGGAATTTTTTATAAATTAGGTATTGTCAATGGAAAAGAACTTCCATGCGGTGTGGTAAAATCTCCTAAAAAAGTACGTGAATTAAGTCAAAATTACTACATACAAACAATTTAGAAGATATATTATATTCTTGACGTTTGATAGAAAATCTTATATACTAAGAGTAGATTTCAGATGAAGTGGAAGAGTATAAAAAGATACACTTTAAAGAGACGATATGGTTGGTGAGAATATCGAGTGTTATTTTTAGAAGACACCATGGATGAAAACGTATTCTTTGCGTTAAAAAGAGTGAGGTAGAGAAGTCTATGAAATAAGGTGGTACCGCGCGATCAGCGCCCTTATATCTAGCTTCTTTTTATTGTTTAAGGGGGATTTTATGGAATTGCAGGAAGCGATCAAAAATCGTAGAAGTGTTCGCAAGTTTAATGAAGAGAGTGTCTCGAAAGAAGATATCATGAAAATTTTAGAAAGTGCTCGTCTAGCACCTTCTGCTAAAAATATGCAGCCATGGCATTTTGTCGTACTGAAGAATGAACAAATAGAACACGTCTATCAAATGATGGTAGATAAAATGGAAAAAGATGAGAGTACGCGTGTAGCAGAGCCTACTTCTCGGACAGTGAGAAGAGCAAACACTTTGATTTTAGTATTTAATACGATGCCGGAAGAAAGTCTCATCAACATGGAGCAATCGATTGGAGCAGCAATTGAAAATATGCTTTTGCAAGCGACAGAACTTGGAATTGGCAGTGTATGGATTCGTATGACGTATATCATCGAAGATGAACTACGAGAATGCTATCATATGGATGGTATGAGGCTCAGCGCGACAGTAGCACTTGGTCATTACGATGAATTGCCTAGTCCAAGACCTAGAAAAGAAATAGAAGATATCATGACATGGTATGAATAGATGGAGGGATAATATGATGCAAAAACCAAAAGGAACTTATGATGTGTATGGAACACAAGGAGAAAAAATATTATATTTAGAAAATTTATTAGCGTCATTGATGGAGAAATATAATTATCAGTATTTACGTACGCCACTTTTTGAACAGAGTGATCTATTTCATCGTGGTGTAGGTGAGACAACTGATATTGTGACGAAGGAAACATACGATTTTACCGATCGTGGAAATCGAAACATGACCTTGCGTCCAGAAGGAACGGCAGGAGTTGTACGTAGTTTTATCGAAAATAAAATGTACGGAGATCCAACGCAACCGATTAAAACTTGGTATTATGGACCTATGTATCGTTATGAAAGACCGCAAGCAGGAAGATTCCGTGAATTCTATCAGTTTGGTGTAGAAGCATTCGGTAGCAATGATCCGATGTTAGATGCTGAAATTATTAGCATTCCAGTTAATTTTTATCGTTTACTCGGTCTCAAAGGAATCAAAGTAAACATCAATAGCTTAGGAGATACGGAATCACGTTTAAAATATCGTGAGGCATTATTAGAGTATTTTAAACCTCATTTAGACGAACTTTGCGAAGATTGTAAAGCAAGATATGAGAAAAATCCACTTCGTATGTTAGATTGTAAAGTGGATGCTGAAAAAGATATTATGAAAAATGCACCAAAGATGAAAGATTATTTAACAGAGGAAAGTAAGAAACATTTCGAACTTGTTAAGAAATATTTGGAGGCAATGAATATCGAATATGTAGAAAATCCAAACTTAGTTCGTGGGCTTGACTATTACACTTATACAGTGTTTGAAGTAGAAGCTGCTGTAGAAGGATTTGGTAGTCAAAATGTATTATGCGCAGGAGGAAGATACAACGATCTTGTTCGTACGATCGGTGGACCAGATACTCCTGGTGTTGGATTCGCACTTGGTATGGAGCGATTACTTACAGCATTAGAATACGAGCAAATCGAACTTCCGATCGAATCAGGAGTGGATGTATATGTTGCACCAATCGAAGAAGGTCAAAAGACATATGCAGCATCTTTAGTACAAGCACTTCGTATGACGGGATACAAAGTAGAAACTGATTATATGAATCGAAGTATGAAGAGCAACTTTAAAATGAGCGATCGCGTAAGTGCAAAATATGTCATTTTACTTGGAGAGACGGAAGTAGAATCAAACGAATTAACTGTAAAAGATAACCGTACAAAGCAAGAATATAAAGTGATGTTAGAAGATATCGTCGATTTTTTAGATCAGAATTTAGATGGTGAAGTCCACGAATGTCATTGTGGAGGGAACTGTCATTGTCATGAGGAGGAAGAATAATATGAATCGAATCAAATTAAAGGACTTAGATCAATATTTTGGAAAAGAGATAGAAGTACAAGCATTCGTCGAAAATATTCGCGATTTACAATACGTTCAATTCATTATCTTACGTGATGGAAGTGCAACAGTACAGATGACGATTGAAAAAAGCGAAGAGAAGAATGCATCGTTGGTTGAACTTTTTAAGGAGTTACCTCTCGAAAGTACAATCAAAGCAAAAGTGTTGGTTTCTGAAAATCCAAAAGTTAAATTACGTGGAATGGAATTATTACCAATCGAAGTAGAAGTAACGAGTCGTTCTAAAAAC
>USET01000089.1 GCA_900553765.1 uncultured Mycoplasmatota bacterium | reverse complement strand
CAGATCAAAAAGATCAGCTTCGCTTACATCTTTGGTAATATTTTTAATTTCCCCAGATTGAAACAGCCAACCGTCTTCTGAATAACGCATGAGCATCCTCCAAAACACTAAACGTTAATGGTGTCTGTTTTGGACTTTCGGTCACGTTTTCCTGCGGAGTTTCAGGTACCACAATTGGTTGCACATCCACCGGTGCCACGTTAGAAACTGATTCACCACGATATTTTCCAGTTCCCATCGGATCAAATACATCCTGATTTCCGTTCATAAATCCCTCCTTATTCTATGTATCCCATTTTTCGCATTTTAGATTCAATCACTTCGATATCTTTATCTCCTTCTATTCGATTGGACATCGCTGTTTCTTTTCCATCTTCAAAGAAAATAGTTGTTGGCGTTCCAGTGAAATTCATTCGTTGTATAAATTCCTTATAATCATCTTCGCTTAATTTTGAAACATCTATGTAGAATACCTCAACTTGATGCAGCTTAATTACGGTCTCCATTTTCGGCTTAAAGCTGGCACAATGACTACAACTTGCAGAACCAATAGTCAAGATAAAGCTATCTTTTTGATCTAGTTTCTCATATACCTCATCTAATGAAATTGTCGTATAAGTGGATAGTTTAGAAGAACATCCAACAAACAACATCATAAGGCAAGAGCATAAAACAATCATACATAATTTCTTCATATCTACCACCTACTTTTTTTATTATATACCAAAGAGTAACAAAAAAAAAGAGATTTACTATATTTTCTCTTTTTTATAAATTATCAATTGTTCTGGCATCAAATAGATTGTCTTATTCTGTTCCACTAACACTTTTGGTGTCGTCTGAAAATAACTTGCCACCTTTGTTAAAGTATCATTGTCTTCCGTAATATAAAATTCTGTATTTTCTTTTGGTACAACAAGCACCTGATCAACATATAAATAATCATCGTCATCTAGTCCATTTAACATAGCAAGTTGTGCGACTGTCACTCCATGCTTTTGCGCCAGACTGTATAAGGTATCTCCTTTTTTTACTACATACCTAGAAAATGTCGATGGTTCTCTTGGAACGATGATTCTCTCCCCTTCTCTCACTACATAATCATTTGAAAAACCATTTAATTCTCGTAACAAGTTTGCAGTAACATCAAAGTTTTTAGCGATTTGATCCAAAGTTTCCTCTTTCTGTACTTGATAGATTCGATACATGATATCCCCCCTATTTTACAATATGTAATCATTAAAAAAAGGAAACTAAATTTCCTTTTTATTGTTCATATATACCATACAAAATTGTCGAATTAAATTCAAATTCCGTATTTGTCAAGACTGTTTGAACCCCTGACATTTCACAGAACTTTTGAACATCATTATGATTCATAAAATAAACATCGTCTCCGGCATAATAAATCTGAGAAAGGGAGGTGGTTGTAAACACATATGTCTTAATCTCGCTGTTTTGAACCGGTGCACGATACACTTTATATGCATCTCCAACGCTTTGAAAGTAATAATAATATCCTGTCACTGTTCCTCCAACTCGGATCACTTTATCATAATTAGAATTTTTTTCAGTCACCACCGGATATGGTTCAAAATAGATATCGGTGGTTGCTATATCGTACATTTCCTTTTGACTCCATTTTGCGCCATCGTAATATTGAATCTTCAAATTAACATTTCCAACCTCATAAACTGTTTTATCTACCACATTTATTTCATACTGTTTTTGATTACTTCGATCATATAAATAAACTGAATTTTCAACAATTCCTTGAACATAAGAATCTTTCGAAATCATATATTTAGATTCGATGACTTCTTTTTTATTTTTTGCTAAATCCACCAGATAAAAACGATCGATTTCAAATGGCTGTTCATAATCAGCAATCAAATAATATTTCCCAATCAGTGCTTTGATTTTTTGATCGTAGACATCACCTTTAAAAACATCTTGCGCTTCTTTTTTTCCATCCGCATTTATCATCGTAATACCACGATAATCGCTTACTGCGATCACTTTATCATCTGGTAAAGCCTGTGTATAAATTTTAGAAGTTCCCACTTTCACTGTATTTTCCTTTTTTAGAAATGTGCGATATGCTTCTTGTAACAATTTCAAATTTGATACATACTCATCTAACTTTTCATATTTCCCCTGAATTTCGCGATAATATATTTGATCTTCCTGTTCTTTACAGATCATATCTGTAACAACTTTATTTTCTTTCAAAACAGGTAGAATACATTGAACTTGATCATCGCGATATTCATGTATCGCTTGAATTAAATTTTGTTGATGGCCAAAAGATTCATATGTTTGAAAGATAAAATGTTCGTCGTTCGCTTTAATATCAAAGTAATAAGCGTTTCTATTATTCTTTTTTCTCTTTGTATAATTTTCTGTAATCTTATACTTAGTTCCTTTTTCAGAAACCATATAAGTAATCAATTGCCCACCTCGATAATGTTTTACAATTGCTTGAATTCCGAAAAAAGCAATCCAAACAATGACAAATTCTAATACTAACTTTCTCATCATACCACCAACATCCTATAGGTATTAGTATATCGTTTTTCATCTCAGTTTACAAGCGGTGTAAAAAGTTTCTTAATGAGCCTCTGCAAGTAATTGACTCTCACCTGTTCGGTAATCTATTTCAATTCCTTCTTGAACATTATAAACATAGACATTAAAACAGACTCCTTCTCCATTGTCTTCGACTGATTTAGCCTCTATTTGAACTCCGCTTGCTAATAAATTACGATCTTTATAGACAGGGGTAACTCGATATAAAACATGATTCCCCGTCTTTTCAATGTATTCTGCCACTTGATTCTCAAAAGGCAACATTCCCTCAGTATTCATAGATCTTGTACAAGTAATCAAATTCTTCTCGTTTGCATTTTCTCCCGTTAATTGATATCCAATCAAATGGCAACGATTATAAAGATATTTTCCATCTACAATATCATACTTTACAGTGTGCCATCCCGTTGGCTTAATCATCCCAATAGATCCTCTTTCTTCTGTTGGCATCAAATCTTTTCCAATATTGGCAAAGGCAATTCCACTTCTTCCTAACACATCTTGATCACTATATGATTCGAATGATGTCGTCATCATATCTTCTTCATTAAAATCAGGTTGGTTTTCATTGATCACAACATAACTATCCCCACTATAGTTAGGAATAGAACTCATATCATAGGAAGCAACAGGTTGCAACGATTGGATCCAATGAATCACATCTTCTTGATAATACCCAATTCCTCCAATGCCACATAGCAAAATACCAATTAGAGTTATTTGCAGTTTTTTACGATGCTTCTTTTTCATGTTCATCTTCCCTCTATTCTTTAATCAATGCAATTTTAAATCTTTTTTACAGCAATGTCAATTGTCAAAAAAAAACAGTTATTTTCTTTTTTGATAACCGTTTTCTTCTTTTGTCTTTGATAAGTATGATTGTAATGCTTCAAAATAAATTTCATTAACATCAAATGGATCCAAATCATCATAACTTTTTGTGTTATTCAAACCATCATTTTGTGAGTTATTATGATCACTCGCATCCAATACCGTATGTGGTTCTGTTAACGCTTCGGACTGTTGCATCTCCGATATAGCATTGGCAAAACAATCAGCAAAAATTTGATTCTCCAGTTCTCGATCATAAGTTAATTCTTCTGACACTATTTTTTTCGAAGTTGAAGCTTGTACTTGCATTGCTTTGTTTGGTTTGTTACTTTTATTTAACTCTTGTTTTGCCTCAGCTTCAAAATCTACCGTTTTCCAATCAATAGTCAAATTCTCATCCGATGTGTCTTGTTGCCCACTTCGTCGATCACAAAACTTAGTAATTCCTGTTGCTAACACACCAGCACCTACAATAGATACCAACCACATCCAGAGAGGATAATTCCCCATGATGATCAACATGTATAATCCGGCGATCCCCAAACCTATTGGTGCTCCTATTATAAAAGCTAGTCCCCACTTCCAATATTTCATAAACCCACTTCTTTCCAATCGACTAACTATTATAGCAAGCAATTTTATTTTGTCAACAAAAAAATAAGTATTTATTTGCATTTTTGCAAAAAATACTTATTAATTTTATCGTTTTATTCCACTACTCTTTTTCTTCTCACCCCACGGCATATCAGACTGTGAGCCACCTCCTCCAGTACCCACATGAGTTTGTGCCGACCCACCGCTCGCCAACATAAAGGCTGTACCGAGTAGTTGGG
>USET01000088.1 GCA_900553765.1 uncultured Mycoplasmatota bacterium | reverse complement strand
TAAGGCCGAGAAGATGCAATTAGAACATATTCAAAGTGAACTGATCAAATATTTTGAACATGCAGGGTTTGGAGAAATGCTATTGGAAATAGAAATCGATTCAACCCTTTCTCATGCAGTTTATGATGAGATTATCGAAGAAATGCACGCACCATTACCAGAACATATGCCAGATCCAATCCCGCCAGTGGAAGAACCGAGAGAACCATCAAAGAAATTTTCCAAAAAAGGTTACTCTCGAAAATTGATACAGGATACAGATGATCCTGATGTTATTGTTGGTCGTAAAATTGAAGAACAGATCATGCATATCGATCATATTCTAGGAGAAATGAATAGCGTTGTATTTGAAGGTCACATCTTCGGAATGGAAGTTCGTGATACAAGAACGGAATTAAAGATCGTCACTTTAAAAATTACGGATTACACAGATAGTATCTATGCAAAGATGTTTGTAAACGATGCAGATGATTTTGCACATATCAAAAAGAATGTCAAAGTAGGAAACTGGTATGTTTTCCGTGGAAATGCGAAAGATGATCAATATTCTAAAGAATTGACAGTTACGATTCGTGATATCAACGCATTAGATAGACCATTGGAAGAAATCAAAGATGAAGCAGAAGAAAAGAGAGTAGAGCTTCACGCTCATACGATGATGAGTCAGATGGATGGTGTTGTCGATGCCAAAAAATTAGTGAAGCAAGCACGTAAATGGGGACACCGTGCGATAGCAATTACTGATCATAACGGGGGACAAGCGTTCCCGGATGTCTACCATACGATCTGCGACATCAATAAGAATTTAGCAGAAGGAGAAGAACCATTCAAGGCTATTTACGGAACTGAATTAACGTTAATAGATGATACGGTCGATATTATTATTCGTCCGGATGATTCACCATTATTAGAGACGACTTATGTAGTATTTGACCTTGAGACGACCGGATTCAACGCCGGAGGAAAAGATTCCATTATCGAAATAGGTGCTGTTAAAATCTGTAATGGAGAAATTTTAGATCGCTTCGATCAATTGATAGATCCAAAGAGAAAACTACCAGCTAAAATAGTGGAACTTACGAATATAACAGATGAGATGTTAGTTGGAATGCCATCGGAAGAAGAGGCAGTGCGTGATTTTATCGCGTGGTTCGGAGATTTACCAATGGTTGCTCACAATGCCAAATTCGACGTATCATTCCTTGAAATGGCATATAAAAAATATAACTTAGGAACTTTTGAAAATACCGTTCTCGATACATTAGAGTTATCTCGAACGATGGATAATAATTTTGCACGTCATGGACTATCTGCATTAGTCAAGAGATATAATGTGCCATGGGATGAAGATGCTCACCATAGAGCAGACTACGATGCAGAAGGAACAGCGCTCGTATTGCACAAGATGTTGAAAAAATTAAACGATCGTAATTATGAAACATTGCGTGATTTAGAAAAGATCGTATCGAAAGATGAAATTCACAAATATGGACGTTCTCATCACGTCAATATTTTGGCAAAAAATAAAACAGGGCTCAAAAACCTATTCAAAATTATTAGTTATGCCAATACGAAATATTTATATAAAACACCACGTATCCTTCGTAGTGAAATCCAAAAACACAGAGAAGGATTACTCATAGGAAGTGGATGTTATGAATCAGAAGTGTTCAAAGAAGCGAGAAGTAAGAGCGATGAGGAGCTAACGAATATTATTAATTTTTACGATTATGTCGAAGTCCAACCGCTCGACTGCTATGATCACTTGTTACAAATGAACGATTTCGCATCAAAACAAGAATTGATCGATCACATCAAAAAAATTGTACGTGTTACGGAAGAAGCAGGAAAAATTATCGTGGCAACTGGAGATGTACATCACTTGACAAAAGATGACAAGATATATCGTGAAATCATTGTCAACCAAAAAGTTCCAGGTGGTGGAAGACATCCTCTAGCACGTAGCAATATTAAAGAAATTCCAAGTTATCATTTTAGGACGACGACGGAAATGTTAGAAGATTTTGCTTTTTTAGGAGAAGCAAAAGCAAAGGAAATTGTCGTTAAGAATACGAATATGATTGCTGATATGGTAGACATCATCGAAGTAATTATTGAAACCGGCGGTGTACCATTTTCTCCGAAAATTGAAAATTCGGTTGAAACTGTAAATGAACTTGTATATGGAAGGGCACATGAATTATATGGAGATCCTCTCCCTAAGATTATCGAAGAAAGAATTGAGCAGGAATTAAAGGGAATTATTGGTGGTGGATTCGACGTTATCTACTTAATTGCCCAAAAACTTGTAAAGCATTCAAATGATGATGGTTACCTCGTAGGAAGCCGTGGATCTGTAGGATCAAGTTTCGTCGCTACGATGATGGGAATTACAGAGGTAAATCCACTTCCTGCACATTATATCTGTCCAAATTGTAAGCACAGTATTTTTGAAGAGGACGGAGAAGCATTGGGAGCAAAATATTCCAGTGGATTTGACCTTCCAAATAAGAAATGCCCAAAGTGTGGTACGTGGATGCACAAAGAAGGACAAGACATGCCATTCGCGACATTCCTCGGATTCAATGCCGATAAAGTACCTGATATCGATTTGAACTTCTCAGGAGATTACCAATGGAAAGCACATGAATATACAAAAGTGCTATTCGGAGTAGATAATGTATATCGTGCCGGAACGATCGGTACTGTCGCTGAGAAAACCGCCTTTGGATTTGTCAAAGGATATTGCGAAGATAAAGGAATTCACATGAGATCTGCCGAGATCGAACGTCTGGCAGCTGGTTGTACTGGAGTAAAAAGAACGACAGGACAACACCCAGGTGGAATCGTCGTTATTCCAGGATACATGGATGTATTCGATTTTACACCGTTCCAATATCCAGCAGATGATGTGACATCTTTGTGGCGAACGACTCACTTTGACTACCATGCAATCGATCAAGACGTATTAAAATTGGATATTTTAGGACACGTCGATCCAACGCAGTTACGTATGTTACAAGACCTATCTGGCATGGATGTGACAAAAGTTCCACTCGATGATAAAGATACGATGGATATTTTCTGTTCTCCAAAGCCATTAGGCGTTACGAAAGAACAAATTATGTGTGAGACGGGAACCCTTGGAATTCCAGAGTTTGGAACACCGTTTACGATTGGTATGTTACAGGATACAAAACCGAAGACATTTGCCGAGTTGATCAAGATTTCTGGTCTTTCTCACGGAACGGATGTATGGCTTGGAAACGCACAAGAATTGATTCGAAACAACGTCGTTCCATTTGCTAAAGTTATCGGATGTCGTGACGATATCATGGTATATCTTATGTACAATGGACTAGAACCAATCAAAGCATTTAAAATTATGGAGTTTGTCCGTAAAGGAAAGGCAAGTAAAGATCCGGAAACATGGAAAAAATATGAAGCAGAGATGAAGGAAGCGAAAATCGCCGATTGGTTTATCGATTCATGTTCTAAGATTAAGTACATGTTCCCGAAGGCCCATGCAGCTGCCTATGTTATTAGTGCATTCCGTATTGCTTGGTTTAAAGTTCACCATCCGAATTGGTATTATGCATCTTATTTCTCTGTTCGATGTACAGATTTTGACATCGAAACGATGATCAAGGGATATGATGCAATTAAAAATCGAATTATAGAAATCAATAATATGGGAAAAGGTGAGGCAAGTAATAAAGACTTAGAAGTTGTCGAAGTTTTGAAAATTGCCTTAGAGGCAACCGCACGTGGTATTACGTTTGGAAATATCGATCTAAAACGAAGCGATTCTATGAAATTTGTAATCGACGAAGATGGAACGACTTTAATTCCACCATTTAGAACGATCGACGGATTAGGAGATACAGTTGCGAAAAAAATTGTAGAAGAAAGGGAAAAGGCTGAATTCTTGAGTATCGAAGATTTACAAAAGAGAGCTAAGGTTTCAGGAACATTGATTGAAAAAATGAGAATGATGGGAATCTTAGATGGTATGGAAGAGTCAAGTCAATTAAGTCTTTTCTAAGGTGATCTATGGATAAAGAAAATACAAAAACAATAATTCGTAAAAGACTCATCGGATCAAATTATGTAGAAGAACTAGAATACTATGATTTCAATTTATATCCTCTTCATTTGATTGAACCTGGATATCAATTGTTTGTCGTTCCTACTGATACGATCAACGAAGCTTGTTATATCGTTAGAAAGGGTGACTTTTCAGCAAGCCGTGTAAGCCATGCGGATTACGCAAGAGAACTTGTAAGAAGTGAACCATTTGCAATAAAAGAGGAATTAGATTATCAAAGATCTAATGGAACAACAGCAAGATGGAAAGATTATCAAAAAGAG
>USET01000087.1 GCA_900553765.1 uncultured Mycoplasmatota bacterium | reverse complement strand
ACAATTTGGTAGTGCACTTGGTTTGGGACCAAGGGGTTGCAGGTTCAAATCCTGTTTTCCCGACCATTTGAAATAAAAGCCTTGGTTATCAAGGCTTTTCTCATATATATTGAATTATCGGGAAGTAGCACAGCTTGGTAGTGCACTTGGTTCGGGACCAAGAGGTCGCAGGTTCAAATCCTGTCTTCCCGACCACGTTGTAAATCAATCAATGATTGATTATATATAAGATCCAAATCAATTGGATCTTTTTTGTTCGATTTTTTTCAAAAACATGTTATACTAGGTGTGTAAGTAGGGTGGAATTATGAAGAGGGTTGTGTGTTTGATAGGACTTGCTATTTTACTTTGTGGGTGTGAACAGAAAAAGACGTTGGTTTGTACAAAGAATAGTACTTCATATGGTGTAGAAGCAAAAGAGAAGATTACAATTACATTTGATAAACATAAAGTAAAGAAGACTGTTGTAGATATTCAAAGTACAATTGCTATAGAACATCAAGACCAAATAAAAGCATATATGGATCAATTTTTAACGCTATACGAAAAACATAGAAAAGAAAATGGAGTTAAAGTTGATGTAACACAAGAAGAAAATATAGTACGTTTTAAAATGTCGATCAACCCTTGGCAAGCAAGTGAAAAAATTACAGGTGTTCCACAGACTGCTGATTTAGAGGAAACGAAGCAGTATTTCAAACGAGACGGATATCAATGCAAACAAAACGAGGCTTAAGATTGAGCCCCGTTTTTTTGTTGCTTTTTGAGTCGCATATTTTTAAAAATATAATAAACGATAATCTCCATGATCCCTATTCCTATCATAACTCCGGCGATGATAAGCATAGATAGAGAGATAGAAGAAAAGATAATATTGCTAAATTGGATCATTAAACTGTATTCTGCAGATAGGAAAATATCCGACATTCCTGGCAAAAGACAACCGATAGCTATGATTACAATACTAGCACACAAGACAGGAATTGCTTGAAATAATAGCCATTTTTGATGCTTCCACTTTAATGGGACCAGAACAATAGCAAATGCAATAGTAAATAGAAGACAAACGTTTCTTAAATGATCACTGGAAATTGTTTGAACATTTTCGATAAGTTTCGCATCTAAGTGATTTATAATTTGTTCTGATGTTGGGATGGAATCAATAATTTTTTGTGAGTAAGATTTTGCGAGGGATATGAATTTTTTCTTTTGATCTTCTGTTAAAGATTGGCCGCTATTTTGAGCGAATCTATCTACATTTTCTTCGATAAGCTGATCCAGTTCTTGTTTGGTAATTGGATCATAAGCGTTTCCATTGACAACCTGATCGATTGTCTCACCGATAATCGTTCCAAAGAAGTTTTTAACTTCCGTTGAATTTAAAGCGCTATCTACAAATTCTTTTGGAATGTTATTTTCTTCTGCTGCCAGATAAATTTCATCGATCGTATCGCTAAAAATAGGGGATGAGACTGTTCCATTTTCTCCAGTAGTTGTAATTGTCATTCTTTGAATAGATCTTTGAATATAGTTTGATTTTAAAGAAGCATTTGTCTGAAATAATACAGCAGTTACGATGTATCCTAAGAATAACAAAATAGAGATAAGAACAGATATCAATTGATTAAGGGCATGTTTCATAGAGTCACCTTCCTATGAATATTATAATGGTTATTTTTTATTTTCGCAAATTGGAGAGGGTGGCAATTTCCGCCATTTTATTGTATAATAGCCTATAGAAAGTTGGGGAAAAATGAAAAGAAAGCAAGATCTTATATATCAATTTTTGTTAATTTTTTTTGTATTATTCCTATTTTGGCTAGTAGTAGATAGTGATGTTTTATTTGGATCAAAAACGGACTGGATTAGTCAACATGTCGTTTTTCCTGAATATTTGAGAACTCTTTTCTACGATACGGGAGAGTTATTTCCAAATTTCGCACCTCATATCGGTGCTGGTCAAAACATATATGTGCTTTCTTATTATGGACTTTTAAATCCTATTATTATGCTTTCTTATCTTTTTCCACAGGTATCGATGGTAGACTATATTATTACAACCAATTATGTTTTATTTTTATGTACAGGATTGCTTTTTTATCATTTTATGAGGAGTCATAAAAAGTCACCAAATATTTCTTTATTAACGACGCTTTTGGTAATATTTAGCAGTTGTCTTTTATTTCATTTCCATCGTCATTTTATGTTTGTCAATTACATGCCTTTCCTAATTTTAGGACTTATGGGAATTGATCATTATTTTAAAACAAATAAAAAATGGATCTATATGTTATCTACATTTATGATGATTATGATGAGCTATTATTATAGTGTGACTGGAATTTTTGTCATGGTTATTTATGGAATTTATCAATATATTCGAGTTCATGAAAAGATAACAGTGCGAGAGTTTTTGAAAGATGGGATTCGGTTTATTATTCCTATTGTAGTCGCTATTTTGATGGCTGGGGTTTTATTATTACCGACGGCTTATACAATTTTAAATGGACGTACTGATCAGACAACATCGATTCAATTAGCATCGTTATTCATTCCTGATTTAAATTTAGATGGTTTACTCTATGGAACCTATAGTCTTGGGTTTACGAGTGTTATTTTATTTGCGTTAATCGAAGATTTATTTTCTGAAAAAAGAGAAAATAAATGGTTATCCATTGCAGTAATATGCGTACTTGTCTTTCCTATTTTTATTTATTTGTTGAATGGGACACTTTATGTAAGGGATAAGATATTACTTCCATTTTTACCGTTGATGGGAATTTTATTAGCTGATTTCTTAGAGAAGTTTAAAAATAAAGAATTACATTTAAAAGTGTTATATATTTCCACTGCAGTGATTGTCTTACTTGCGTTAATACAAAACGAGCAAGAAATTTTCTTCTATATCGATATTGTAATTATGTGGATTATTCTTTTTATCGGCAGTCCAATTGGATATAGAATGATATGCATAGGAACGATTATACTAGTAGCATTTACAAACTTTATTATTGCGAATGCTAGTGATCAGTATGTTACAAAGGAAGAGTATAATACTTATTTTTCAAAAGAAAAACAAGAATTAATCGATCAAGTCTTAGAAAAAGAAGATAAGATTGTAAGAAGTAATCAACTAGATGATCCACTCTATACGATCAATAAAATATACCGTGATAATTATTATCAAACGTCTATCTATTCATCTACATATAATGCAAATTATCGTAATTTTTATGATTCTGTGTTTGGACATCCATTATCTCATCGTAATAGTCTTATTACATCACAGACAAATAATATTCTGTATCAGATGTTTATGGGAGTTCAATATGTTACAACGAAGAGAAAGGCCCCCGTCGGATATCGCAAAGTAGCTGGAGAAGAAGGAGAAACATCGATATATAAAAATGCGAATGTTTTGCCGATTGGATATGTATCTTATCAAACTTTGAATGAAGAAGTGTTTGATAAAATTGAATTTCCATATAAAGATGAAGTATTATTAAATCAGACTGTGACGAAAAATAGCAGTAATGATCAATATGAGACACATATCAAAGAAATCGATTTACAGACAACTCCAAAATATATTGAAAGTGGTATCGATTATCGAAAGACTGATCAAGGATACCACATAGATGTATCAGAAACTAGTATGATGCAATTGAAATTAGATCACTCTTTGAAAAATAAAATTTTAATTATTTCCTTCGATGTAAAAAATCAACCTGATTGTAGTGTTGGTGATCTTCGAATTACGATCAACCAAGTCAAAAATAAATTGACTTGTTCTGATTGGCTTTATCAGAATCACAATGATACATTTAAATATGTGATTTCTTCATCGAAAGCTACAGCAACACTTACGATCGGATTTGATCCAGGTAGTTATGATTTAGAAAATATTCATGTATATGAATTAGATTATAATGATATAAAAGATGTGAAGAAGTCAAAAGATGAATGGAAACTAAATACAGACAAATCAAAAGGTGATGTCTTAACGGGAAAAGTCACAGCAAAACAAGATGGATATTTTACAACAAGTATTCCATACGATGAAGGATTTACTGTTCTTGTCGATGGAAAAGAAGTAGAGTATGAAATGGTAAATAAGGGATTTGTAGGATTTCCAATCGAAGAAGGAACTCATACAGTCACACTAGAGTATCAATCTCTTTGGTTTAGAGCAGGAGTGTTCCTTAGTGGGATTGGACTATTAAGTGCATTAGTAATTATTATATTTGATATAAAAAAGAGAAAATAAATTTCTCTTTTTTCATACATTCATCTTCAAAGAAATAAAATGAAGTAGTGAGAAGGTTGATGTATGAAAAAGAAAATATTGATTTGTTTGCTCGTCATATGGGGATTATGGATTGCAAGTTATTTATTTATCCGAATTGAAATTCATGGGGATAAAAAAGTATGGA
>USET01000086.1 GCA_900553765.1 uncultured Mycoplasmatota bacterium | reverse complement strand
ATTATTGCAGGATCACGGCGGTATTTTAAACTATTACTGACAATCTGGTTGATCATAAATTCTAACCATTTAGCATCCGTCATAACAGGTACATCCAAATCTTCTAACTCTACCTTTACATGATGAGCGATAAAATCTTCCTTATTCTTCTTCACGACAGAAGATACAATCTTTTTTAAAGATACCTCTTTCATAAAGTAATCCTGTTGTGCATTCTCACTTCTCACGTAGTAAAGTACTTGTTCTACATCCATTTCCATTCGTCTTACTTGTTCTAATAACTTTGAAGTTTCATTGGTAGGATAGTTGTGCAACATCAAACGAAGGCTAGAGATGGGAAGTTTTACTTCGTGAATCCACAGTTCGATATAATCCTTAAAATCATTTAATTGTGATTCGAACACCCGAATTCTTTCCATCATCGATTTATCAATTTCATACAAGCTTTCCGTCAATATTTTACCTTCTAAAAAATTTGCTGTAGGAAGTAATTCCGTAATCAAATGTTTTTGATCGAGATCGCTTAATCGTTGGAGATAGATTTGATAAAATATCTTTTTTCTTTGATATCCATATAAAAGTAGGAGAATCCCCATCGTGATAATGAAAAAAATAATCATCATAAGAAACGCAGTATTTATCTTTAACACGATGAGAAAAAAGATAATCATCAAGTTAAATATCAAATATATCAATATAGAAATGCTATGGTCTCTCAAATAATCTTTTAAATTCATTTTAATAAATATCCCTGTCCTTTTCTCGTCTCAATCACGTCTTCAAGTCCCACTTCGCGAAGTCTGTTCCGCAATCTACTAATATTTACAGTAAGTGTGTTATCATCGATAAAAAGATCAGTATCCCATAGATAATTCATGATATCTTCTCGACTTACAATCTTACCTTGGTGTTTCAAAAGATAACAGAATATTTGCATTTCATTTTTAGATAAAGGAAGTTCTAACGATGAGGTCTTAATGACTCCTTTTTCTGGAATTACTTGAATATTCTGATAAGAAAAGACGCTGCTTACATGGTCAATTCGCTTAAGTAATGCTTCTATATGTAAAAGTAACAACGTAGGATGATATGGTTTTGTAATATAATCATCTGCGCCATAACTCATACTTACGACTTCATCCACTTCCGTATTCTGACTTGTAACCATAATAACAGGAATATCAGAAGTCTTACGCAAGTCCTTTAAAAGTGTTACACCACTGGTATGAGGTAAGTTGATATCGAGTAAAACAAGATCGTAAGCTCCATTCACAATCGATGCCAAAATATGTTCCATATCCGTTTGAATCGTTGCTTCATAGCCATGATGATCTAATAATACTTTTAACTCTTCTCGCAATTTCACATCATCTTCTACAATCAGAATTCTTTTCATACTATCACCTGTGGTTATTATATCATCACTTGAATCTCAATTCCAAGAAAAAAAGCAATTACTTGCTTTTATCTACATCGATTACAGTCTCCATCATAACTTCGAATTTCTGGTCATTTAAAGCTCCATCTTCCTGGACATAAACTGCCATAATTAATTGATCGTCATCAGCAGGATAATAAGTAATATATCCTTGTTGTCCATCTATAGTACGTATACATAATCTTAACGTTTGTACATTTGCTATCTCTGGATATGCGACATCGGTAATTTCATAATCTGAATACATTTCAGATACAATGGATAATACCAAATCAGAATCTTGGCTCATCGTCTGATAAAACGTACTAAACGTACTTCCAGATAATACTTGTATGTAAAGAGCTGCATCTTCTGTATCATTTAAAATCGCTAAACTTCCTTCTTCACTATCATCGTAAGTATACCCATTTGCGATTGGAATTCCATAACCGTCTAACGTATAAATAAATCCTTTATTAAAATTCTTTAATAACGGAAATAACAAAATAGCTGATACGACAAGTACGATGGCAAGTACGATAAATACATCGTATTTCTTCCATACAGTCACATTTCTTTTCTTTGGTTGTTGTATATCAACAACTGAACGTTTCTCCGTTTCCGCCTCCATTATCTTCTCTCCACACTGAGTACAAAACGCTGCACCTTCTTGGA
This sequence comes from uncultured Mycoplasmatota bacterium, assembly GCA_900553765.1. GTDB lineage: Bacteria > Bacillota_I > Bacilli_A > RF39 > UBA660 > Fimihabitans > Fimihabitans intestinipullorum. Next base: position 2,367 of record USET01000086.1, on the reverse strand, counting down.
TGTCATGACCACATTTCTTACACTTCATCCTAACCTCTCCTAACTAACTATATCATACTAATTTTATACATTCTATGTCAACTGATAAAAAAAGAAAAATAGACTTTGTACTATTTTTCATTCTGTGCAATATTTAATAAATTTCTAGACATCTGATCTGCCTGTGATTGATTTAAAATTTGATCTCGTGGTACATATGTTGCTAGGATGATCTTATCATCCGGAGTCGTTGTATAAATAATGTACGAACTATCTGTCTCTGTCGTCCGTGTAATCGTAATAAATGACTGTCCTTCTATATTTTTCTGTTCCACTCGTTTTACTGCATCAACACCATATTGCATCATCATCTGATTGATAAATGCCTCTTGGTTAGATAGATAACCATTTTCAAACGCTACATAAGAATCCGGTAATAACTGAACACTCATACTCGCACTTTGATCCTTTGCTTCGATTACAAATCCGGCCTTTTGCTCTGTCACTTCATAATTTTGATCAATCTGAAAAGTATACGCATCATAGGAATAAGGTTGTGTCGTGTCTTTTGGAACGAAAAAGTATTGATATCCAAAGAAGCCTACGACACCAATAATCACAATTCCAACAAGTAGTAAAGCGATCTTGTTGATCATCTGTACCATACGATTCGTCTTTTCACGCGCCACACGTTTTTTTTCTAACTCCGCATATTCTTGTGGTGTCGGCTCATTCATTCCTCTTAATAAGTCAGGTTTTTCCATCGGTGTTGATGGTTCTTGCGCTTTTACAACCGGTTGTGGTTCTGTTGGCATATGAACCACTTTTTTCTCTTCAGGATCCTCCTCATCTGTCCATGTTGTCTTATTTTCTTGTAATGTCACATTCATCTCTAACTCGTCAACTGGTTGTTCCATGACTGGCGCTGGTTCTACGACCGCACTGGTTGCAATAGGAATGCCGCCTTGCATCATTGGTCCATCCACCTCTGGAACTACTCCCTCTGAAGAAGGTTCTGAAGCCACTTCAGTGACAGGCTGCATCTCCTCTACAGTACCCATTTCAGTCGGTTGTAACGTAGGAGATGTTTCTACACTACCTACTTGAGAATGATTTAGAACTTCAGAAGCCTCTGAAACATTTGTTATTTCTTCCTGAGGAACCACTTCCGAAACAGAAGATGACATCTCCGAAAAATCAGGAATGGGAGTTTGATCTATCGTTTTAGGCGCTGGTGCACCACAATTTGGACAAGTCTCTGAACCTGTTGGAATGACTGTTCCACATTTTTCACATAACATGCGATCTACCCCCTTATACTTTTAATATTACTGACATCCTATAGCAAAGTCAACGAACCGTAATCACTTTACACTAATAGCATTATAATTTGACAATTTAATTGACAATTTAATCTTTTAATTTGACGCCCAGTGCTCCAATGATATATTGCGATTGAAAGGAATCGATTACCATTCCCTTTAAAGAAAATAGATCGAATTGAGTTCCATATATATCACATGTAGAAAAATCAATATTTGTCAATGGTGTATGAATAAATTCAGCCTTTTCAAACCGGACATTTTCTAACTCGATCTCTTTTAATGCCGTTTCTAAGAACGTACTTTCTTCAAATCCACATTCGTAAATTGACATTCGATTCACTTTTGCTCCGGCTAAATTAAGATACCTACAATTACACTTCATTAACTGAATATCTCTCAGCGATGCATCGCAAAATGTAGTTCCAGTCAATCGGCAATTTTTAAACATCACTCGACTCAATAACTTTTTATCAAAATGTTGATTAGAAAGATCACAATTTTCAAATATAACGTCAACCATATCGACGTCTGCTAATAAAACATTCGTAAAGTTTATATTTTGAAACACACAACTATCAATTGTGACCTCTTCGATTTTCAAAAGTGATTCGATCAAGACGTCTTTAAAAATCCCATATTCTAAATCATTCTTTTTACAACAGTCCACAAACGATTTTTCTTCTAAATGCATTAATTTTGGATTTTTTATCTTTCTTTTCTTGACTGACATAACACCACTCCACAGTTACTATTGCTCTTTAGAATGCTCATGATCAAAATAAATTTCGTACTTAACGTTTTCTCCATACGTTTTTCGAATAGCTTCTTCTAATTCATCAAAACTATCCATCATATGTTCTTTCTCCTTTTGTGTCAATTTCTCTACTCTGTAATCGTATGCAAAAATATCAATATAAAATTCATATAAATCACTTTCTAAATAATCTTTAGCGCTTATTTGATCTACTGTAAACCAAGGTTCTTTCCACAATTTATCATAAAAATTTGGTTCTGGATTTCCACCACGATAAGTAAGCGTAACTCTTAGGCAATCAGCTTCATT
>USET01000085.1 GCA_900553765.1 uncultured Mycoplasmatota bacterium | reverse complement strand
GTTCGATGGAGAAAATGTGATCAAGGAGAAAAAATTTCCACCTTCTACTGGTGCTCTGATCGAACAGCCAAGTTTTATAGGAGATTTGACTGGGTTTGAAAATTTAAAGTTGCTTGCATCGATTCAAAAGAAAATCGGGGAAGATGAGATCAATGCGATTTTAAAGAAAGTCGAGCTTTATGAAGAGAAAGATAAAAAGTATTCTAAGTATTCTCTAGGTATGAAACAAAAATTAGGAATTGCACAGGCTTTGATGGAGGATCCTGATATTATTATATTAGATGAACCTTTTAGCGGGGTAGAGGACGAAACGGCTCGTTCGCTTAGAAATTTGTTGCTAGAAGAAAAGAAAAAAGGGAAACTCATTATTGTTGCGACCCACATGAAAGAAGATTTAGAAAAGTTAGCCACTGTAACGTATCGCTTTCAAAATGAACGAGTAGTAAAACAAGAAAATCAATCGTAAGATGGTTTTCTTTTTCATATATTGAAATAGGTGAGAATATGCGTTTATCTGATTTACAAAACAAAGATGTAATTAATGTGAACGATGGAAAGAAAATTGGAAATATTATCGATGTGATGATCGAAAATAGCACAGGTCGTTTGGAAAGCTTGATCGTCGAAAAATCTAAGTTTTTAATTTCCATGTTTTCAAATAAAGACGAGATAGAAATACATTGGGAGCAAATAGAAAAAATAGGAGAAGATGTAATTTTGGTAAAAATGATTTTTTAATAGTTTAAAATATGATATACTAAAAATAGGGGCGTGGTTGATATGAAACTTGCAATTGTAACAGTGATCATGGGAATGCTTTATCTACTTATTTTAGGACTTACAGGACAGGAAGTGTGGCTGAATACTTTAATTTCGACAGCACTTGACTTTATACAGGCGCCTATTTTAATAACTGTAATGAACGTAGTAAAATGGCTTGCGTCTTTTGAGTGTTTATTAATTGTCATGTTGCTCGCTACATTCTATCTGTATCGTAAAAAGAAAGAGCAATCTTTAACTTATTTTTTATGCTTTGTCATCGCAGGGGGACTTGCAATGATTTTCTTAAAAGAATACTATGTTGTTGGGCATCCAGAATTAAGTAAATTTTTACCCATTGCAGGGCTTGGATATTTGAACATCGACGTATTGTTTGGAACGTTCCTCTATGGAATGATATATGTATTGATGGACCAGGAAAACTCTCTTGAACGAGTGATAAAAAAGGTTTGCCTTGTTCTTATTATTGCCGTAGGAATTGCTAATTTTTATTTGAAAGTAAGTTATTTTAGCGACATCCTACTTGGGTATTTACTTGGTTTATTCTTGTGTTGGATCTTTGCTAAAGTGATCAAAAGAAACGTGACGAAATTGTCACTTGAAAACGATAGTACAAAAGATAAAACTGTGATATAATAAATTTTAGGTGATAAAATGAAAGTGTTATTACATTCTGATAAACAAGAGCAGATCGCGAAAAGTGGTGTAGGACGTGCGATTGTACATCAACAAGAAGCATTGCGTTTAAATGGAGTTGAGTATACATTAGATCCAAAAGATACAGATTATGATATCATCCATATCAATACGATTTTTCCGGAGTCTTATCTCATGGGAAAAAAGGCGAAAAAGATGGGAAAGAAGGTTATTTTTCATGCCCATTCGACAGAGGAAGACTTCCGCAATTCATATTTACTTACGAATCAAGTTGCACCATTATTTAAAAAATGGTTGTGTAAACTCTATTCTTCAGCGGATCTTATCATTACGCCAACTCCTTATTCAAAGAGGCTTTTAGATAATTATGGATTAGGAAAACCTATCATTGCGATTTCAAATGGGATCGATTTAGATTTTTATAAGCAAGATACAAAGAAAGCGGAAAACTTTCGAAAGAAATATGGGTTTTCCGATACGGATAAAATCATTATCTCTGTAGGTCTCTATATTGAACGAAAAGGTATTTTAGAGTTTGTCGAACTTGCAAAGAAAATGCCGGAGTATCAATTTATTTGGTTTGGTTATAGCAATTTGAATACAGTACCTTCTAAAATTAAAGAGGCGGTACAAACGAAATTAGATAATTTACATTTCCCGGGTTACGTTTCTAGGGAAGATTTACGTGATGCGTATTTGGGATCGGATTTGTTTTTATTCATGACACACGAAGAGACAGAGGGAATCGTATTGTTGGAGGCCCTTGCTAGTAAGATTCCAACGTTGGTGCGAGACATTCCGATTTACGAAGGTTGGTTCGAAGATGGTAAGAACATCCACAAAGCTTCGACACTTCCAGAATTCGAAGAAAAAATTCATGGTATTTTGAATCATACATTAAAAGATGTTACGGAAGCAGGGTATAAAGTTGCCGAAGAAAGAGATATCAAATCGATCGGTGCGGAGCTTAAAAAAGCATATGAACGTGTATTAAGTGAACCAGAAAAACCAGAATTAGAGGAGACAAAGTAGAGCAATCTACTTTTTCTATATAAGGTGAGTTATGCAGGAAAAAATAAATCGAGTATTATGGATATGCATTCCTATCTTGCTTGTGGGAGCGATTGTTTTCGGAATGATACAAAGAGCTAAGACACGATCATACGGAATGTCTGGATATTATTTTGACCAAGATGTGAAAGTGACTTTGTATGAAAACGACGAAAAGAAAGCAAATCGTGCTTTAACACAGATAGAAGAAATTTTTGAAACTTATCAGAATCTCGCTCGTACCGATCGAAATGATGTTGAGAGTTTATACAAAATCAATACAAGTGATGAAACTGATATAAAACTATCGAAAGAAATGAGCGACTTTTTAAAGTATGGAAAGCAATGGGAAAAAACTTCTGATGGAAAAATTCATCTTCAATTGAATGATTTGATGGAGATGTGGGAATCTCATTTTCAGGACGGAAGTTTGCCAGAAGATGAAGAATTGGATACAATTCAAATCTCAAGTGTAGACAGCATGACCGTAGATGGTCAAAATCTCCATAAAAAAGGAACTTTGTTTCTTAATACTTCACAATACGAAATCGGATATACATTGAAACAAGTGGATGCTTATTTGAAGGATCAAGGCATGACGAGATATATCATACAAGTAGGCAGTGATACTATGGTAGGAGACCACTACGGAGAAGATGGTTATAAAGTAGCACTCGCTTCATCGACAAATGGAAAGATCGAACGAATTTTATCTCTCACGAATCAGACGATGATCACAAAAGGGGATTATCATGAACAAGTGGTATTGGAAGATGGTAAGACCTATGGTACCATTTTAGATCCTACAACGAAATATCCATTTGAAAAAGTTAGAAGTGTTACGGTATTTTCAAAAGATCCGTTACTTGCAGATACGATCGCATCTATTTTATATCAGATGGATGTAGAAGAAGGGCGCAGATATATCAAAGATTATGACGATGTAGAAGTCATTTGGACAACTTTAGATGGAAAGGTAGAGACCACCTCTAAAATTGCCGATTGGACGAAGGAGGAGAAAGGATAATTCCTCTTTTGTTTTTTTAGAAAGAATGTTATAATATTACATGGTGAGGACATGAAAAAGATTACAATTCTAGCATTATGTTGTGTTGTATTAGATCAATTTGTAAAATGGATCATTACTCATATGATAGATTTTATGGAGCAGATATTTGTGATACCAGATTTCTTTTATATTACATATGTTCGAAATTATGGTGCTGCTTGGAGTATATTAGATGGAAATCGTGCATTTTTTATTTTTATGGCATTTTTCTGTCTTGCGTTGATTTATTATTTCTTTATTTATCACCAGAAATTATCGAAAAGAGAAATTTTGGGATATGGATTACTGATCGGTGGAATTATAGGAAATCTAATCGATCGTATGATACTAGGGTATGTTGTTGATTATATAGGATTGATCTTTTTTGGGTATCATTATCCTGTATTCAATATTGCCGACGTGTGTATCGTCGGTTCAGTGTTCATTATCCTTTATCATTTGTGGAAGGAGCGAAGTTTAGATGGGACAGACAATCATCGTCAAAGAGGATCATCCAGAAAGAATCGATCATGATATGATGAGAGAACTTAATCTCTCTCGTAGTGTCGTTCAAAAGATGATTCAAACGAATAAAATTTTAGTGAATCAAAAACCTATAAAGAATAGTTATCGCCTCAAAAAAGGAGACGTTGTCACTATAGAGGAATACGTTCCAGAAGAAATGAAGGCGGAACCTGAAAAGATGGATTTAGATATCATATATGAAGATGACGATGTCATCGTCGTCAATAAACCGAATGGGATGGTTGTGCATCCTGCGGTAGGAAATCCACACGGAACGCTCGTGAATGGACTTTTATATCATTCGAAGGAATTGAGTGATGTCAATGGAGAATTTCGCCCTGGAATCGTTCATCGCATCGATGCAGATACGACAGGATTATTAATGGTAGCGAAAAACAATCGTGCGCACGAAGTACTTGCTCGTCAACT